>JBJKPO010000001.1:0-10007 GCA_046706235.1 Bacillota bacterium
ATTGCGCCCAGGCGAGCGAAACACCTATGATTCCAAATAATTTAAAACGCCGCTCCAGGCTTGTCGCGAGCAACGAACAACCTAATCCAATCGCCCCAGCATACGCGACAATAAAGAGAAAATCCAGTCCCAGATTGAGACCGGCGTATACTTTGGCCAAGTTATCCCAGGAATTTAAAATCTTTTCAGCACAGGTGTAACTCCCGGCCAACTCAAACGAAACGATTCCTAACGGTGCTGCTCCCGTCCGTAGCGGACTTCCTAAAAGCTGCAGAGTGGCTATCAAGAGAACGGTTGCGATAAAAAAAAACCAGAATACTCCTTTTCGCGCGGACTGTGATACCCATTGAAACGGATGTGACATCATTTTCCCACCATCTCTTCTTAATTTATAGATTTCTTTGACTAAATCACGACAATAATAATCACTCTTTTTTTCATACCATTTAATTCTATTAATGTCAAGCATGATAGTAAATAGTAGTTAGTAACCCGAAAGCGGTAATTTGGAAATCGATAAACTAAAAAAATCCCTTAAAAAGGGATTTTTTTAAATGCAAATAAATGTTTTGGAAAAGTACTCAAGCATCGTAAACTTCAGTTCTTATCCTCTGTATCATCCTCCAGGGAGTCGTCTTCGTCATCAATCATTTCATCCAAAACTTCACACACTCTGGCGAACTCATCGTCATCCTCGATGTCAACCAACACTTCTTCGCCCTTATCATCGGTCTCAATCCGGAAAATAACCGCTTCTTCATCATCGACCGAATCCTGGACCTCCGGGACCATCACCGCGTATTTAGCGTCTTCCACTTCCACAATGTTTAATAAATTGAACCGGTGTTCGTGTCCCTCCTCATCAACCAAGGTAATCCAATTAATCTCCTGTTCCGCCAAAATAGACTCCCCCTTAAATTTTTTATTTTATTGATATTTCACGAAAAATCTGCCGATATTCGTGGAACTCACGCTGATATTTTACCCGTCCGGCTAAATCTGATTCTTTTAACCTCGATCCGGCAAGTACATTTAAATTTTTCTTGAAATGCAAAGAAAAATTTGCCGGATCGAGTTCATCTACTGAATCCGGCAAGTCCCTATTTAGAGAGACTTTTAAGTTACTTGCCGGATTCAGGTTTAAGTAAGTTGCTCCTTACATTAACGATTATCGGCGGCTTTGAAAATCCAGGTAATTTTGTAGAATAACCACGGCCGCCAATTTATCGATTTTCGCTTTTCGTTTCCGGCGGGATAGATCGGCATCAATCATCACCCGTTCAGCGAAACTGGTCGAAAGCCGCTCGTCCCAAAGTATTACCGGTAATGAAAATGTTTCCTCCAATAAATTCCCGAAAATACGCGCCTTTTCGGCTGCCGGTCCTTCAGTGCCGTTCATATTTTTGGGCAAGCCTAAAACAATTCCATCAACTTCATAAGTATGAATGAACTGTTTAATTAATGCCAAATCATTTTTGATCGAACCTTGACGGTCAATCACCGAAACCCCCTGGGCGGTAATTCCCAAAGAATCGCTAACCGCAATCCCAATTCGCCGTTCTCCCAGATCCAAACTTAACCAGCGCACACTAAAAATCTCCCCCAGATTTAATACTACTTAAAAACCGTAAAAAATAATTTCCTCATGCCTTGTTACACTATTTTCAAACAAACTCCGGACAAACCCGGGCATATTTATCTCGGCCCGGCTCCGTCAGGCATTAATACTTTAATTTGAAATCCATACCCCGGTAGTTTAGTACCTGAACCGGCAATTTTAACGCTGGCAATCTCATTACGCCCTAATAAAACCGTTTTTGCTTTCTCTATTGATTTACCTCTGATTAAACTTTTTATATTTTGCGGGTTAAGTACGCCCCGGATCCTCCCCTTACCTTCAATATTCAGATCAGCCCACTGTTCACCAACTTGAGTAACCGAAGTGGATATTAAATCCACTTTTTGACCTGTGCTTTGAAAACTTGACGGCAGGTTATAATCAAGTTGCTTGGTAAGAAATTTATAAATTCCGGTTCGAGCCGGCGCTAAAACCGAGATTCGATATTCCAAATTGGTCTGTAAAACATCACATTCCGCGCCAATATTATGGCTGTAACTGATTTTAGTAACTTCCGATTTCGTTAAATCCGGTAGATACAGGTACTCATTACCAGTCAAAGCCGTTATTGCGTCCTGTCCAACCAGTTGCATTTGCTGCCGGGCTTCCGCCTCTCCTTTTTTAACATCCTCCAGGGTAACGATGGAAACTTGTTTATCCATTCCGCTCATGGTCGGAGCCGGATTGATTACTTTCACCAATCGCTGATACTTTCCATCAATCCTGGTAATCGACTTGGCAGGCTGATTCCCAACGGTACCTTTTTGCTGCGCGGTAATTCCCACTTCGGCTCTGCCGTAAGTAGTGCCGACCTCGATCCCCGACTCGAATTTAACTTTCTTTTGCGGGACCAAAACATCATGATCCGTCAAGAACCGGACTCCATTCTTACCAATTAAGACTGTTCCTTTCGGCAAAACAACCGGTTGGTTGGTGCTATTGGTAAAAAAGGCTTTCCCCACCGCCGCTTCGACACCGATTAATTTTTTACCAGTGGTAATCGTTTGAATCTGGATATTCGCTTCTTTAGTTAATACTTGGGCGGGAATTCCACCTTTCAAAATATCTTCATCGTTAAAATGACTACTAATTTTAACGTTAGCTGTAAATTGGAGATCTTGAAATTTGGGGAAAACGGTTACCACTGCTTTGGGTTGCATAAAGAACCATAACGCGAGTCCCAATGTAAATATCAAAATCAAGACCGCTGTAATCCACTGGCCGCTCCACCGCGAAGCTCCTTCCTTGACCGGCTTTTCATATTCAGGGGTAGCGGCAACCTCATTTTCACCTTCATCAAAGGAATCATAATCTTGTTCACCGAGATCCAACTCGTTTTCTTTCAAAGTTGAAATTCCCAGTCGTTGCGCCAGTGAAAGCACCCCGGGATCATCCGCTTGAATTATCAGCTCTTTATCATCTTCCTCCGTATAAAATTTTAATAACCGCAAATTTATCTCGTTTTTGATAACCGTGGAGTCAGCAATAACTTCGATAACTATTTTCCGCTCCGGTTGATTGATGATTTCCTTAACCAACTGCTCAATGGTCACACCGGAGTTCACCCTGATTTTATTAACTCCCATTACTTGCCAACTCCTCTTTGACTGCTTTTTGACAGCTTTTTTTAACAGGCGCCGGTAATTCAGTCAAACCTTGGTCGCTTATGTTAAAGTACCTTTTAGCCCATATATCACATCAATATAGAAAAAGCGGCTGGGTAAAAATCCGCTTTCAATGTCAATCTAAACTAGTTGTAAAAAAGTTCTATTAAAAGCGGTGTGAAAAACCCTAAGTAATAGCAGTACACACCGTTTTTTAAAGAGTTGTGATATAATTTGGTTTTTCACAACTCTAATAATCATACCGAATTCAAACCTGGTTGTCAACCGGGTGCTTTCTTTTATTCCAAATATGATTCGTTAGGTTCGATTTCGAAACAAAACTCATAAAAACTTTTAATGATAATGATCAATATCGCCCCCAACGGGACCGCTAAAATCATCCCCGTCAAACCGGCGATCTTCCCCCCGATCAGAATAATATAAATGATTGTAATCGGATGCAAACCCAGATTACCGCCAATTAGCCGCGGGGCCAAAAACATAACCTCCAGTTGATTCACTATTAAAAATAGTAAAACAACATAAACGGCAATCCATGGCGATCGTATCAATCCAAAAATAACAGCCGGGATGGCGCCCATTATTGGGCCAAAATAAGGTATCAAATTAAAAATTCCGCCAATGAATCCCAATAAAAACGCTGCTTCGAAACCTAAAATACTTAATCCGATTCCCAGTAAAAAACCCACTGCTAAAGTATCAAGGAGCTGACCCCGGATATATAATCTAAAAACCGCGTCTATCTTTAAAAATGTTTGAGTCCAACGGTTTCCCAGGTGATTTAAAATCCAGCGACGTACTCGCAGTTTCATCTCCGGATAATCGCGGCTAAAATAGTAGGCTAACAATGGAGTCAATATAAAAAATATACATAGAGAGAATAGCTGAATTAATCCTTGCCCTAACTGGGTTAACATCGTTTGAAATACTTCTTCGCCTCTATTGGTTAATTCATCAACAATAACTTGAAAATCAAACGGTAAACGCCACGAATGCAATGTTTTAATCATTCGCGTTTCGATCTCATGCAATTCCCGGAAAATAACCGGCAGATTTTGAGTTATTTTAGTTAAATCCTTGATTAGACGTGGTACAATCAACTGTATTATTAAAGCAACCGCCAAAAAAAGTATTACATATACTGTTGTAACCGCCCAATCCCTGCGAGCGCCTTTTTTTTGAAAAAATTCCACCATTGGATTAATCATGTAAGCCATAAAAAAAGCGAATAGAAAAAAACTGATAATATTCCCGGAAAGATAAAGTATCAGTCCTAAAACCGGTATGATTAAAATTAAAAAGCCCGTTTTTCTATTCAAAACCGTTAATTAAACCTCCCAAATGCGGATCGGGAAACAATAATACTAAGTTGTATAACTTAGTAATTAATACCAATTTAAAACTACTTTCCTTTTGAATGCTAATTAGTATAAAAATGCAAACAGACCGGACTTCCAATAAAAACGAAAACGGCTGTCTTAAGGTATTTTAACGAATAAGATCTACAATATATGGTATTGCATCTAATTATTGTATATCTTGCTTTATTTTAAATACTTTTCAGACAGCCCCTTTTAATAAAAAATAGCTATTTAAGAAATTCGTCGGGCTAACTTACGCGAAAAAGCCTCGGTACCGCTTTTAACCGCGGAAGTCCACCGTAATGCATTATCCTTGACCATTCGAAGCGTACCCCGAGTTTCGTTTGGAGCTATGGTCATAACCTTGTGTTGGCGATTTCGCATCATCAACATCACCATACCAACCCCCGCGCCAATCAGAGTCCCGGTAACAACACCCCGGATCAATCTTTTCATTTTATCACCTCTTTCCAACGGAGTAAGGTTTTAAGTTCTCAAAGGATAGTATTACCGGCCATGCTATAAAGTTATTCCAACTTTCACGGCGTGATGGTTCCGCCGCCGATCATCACATCACCCTGATAAAATACGACCACTTGTCCCGGAGTTATTGCCCACTGTGGCGTTTCAAAAACGACTTCAACTTGGTTATAAGTCAATGGGGTTACTAAAGCCGGCGCCGTTTTGGCAGTATAACGGATTTTGGCTTCCACCGGCAATGGTCCCTTAAGATCGGGAATGGCAATCCAATTTAGATTGAAAGCAATTAACCGATTTGAAAAAATCGAAACCTCGTCACCAACAATTACTTCGTTATTATCCGGATCGATCGCCGTAACATATAAAGGAGTGCCTATTGCCACCCCTAATCTCTTACGCTGCCCGATCGTAAAATTAATAATTCCACGGTGTTCGCCTAATACTTGTCCGTTGCAATGACGGATTATGCCGTTCTTTACGCTACCTGGCCGATATTCTTCGATAAAACGGGCATAATTCCGGTCGGGGACAAAACAAATCTCCTGACTATCGGGTTTATCAGCCACTGTTAAACCCAACTCCACCGCCTTTTCCCGGATCTCCTTCTTGGTGTAATCCCCCAAAGGAAATAGGCTCCTGGAAATCTGCTCCTGAGTTAAGCCGTAAAGAACGTAACTTTGATCCTTGGTAAGGTCCAATCCTTTTCGTAATAACCAGCGGCCCGATTCAGGCTCCAGTTCCTTCCTTACATAATGACCGGTCGCAATATAGTCCGCATCCAATGTAATTGCTTTCTTCAATAATTTACTGAATTTTAAACGATGATTGCAAATGATGCATGGATTGGGGGTTCGTCCCCGCAAATACTCATCTGCAAAATAATCAATAACAGTCTCCTGAAACGATGCCGCAAAATTTAGAACATAATAGGGTATCCCCAGTTTATTGGCCACTGCCCGGGCATCTTCAACCGCGCTCACGGAACAACAACCACCCTCAACCTCCGCAACGTTTTTTTGTAATCCACTATGATTATCATGTGCATTATTATTTACGCGATTTTGTATGTAATATGAAAGTTCGGAAGGCCAAAGCTGCATTGTAACCCCAATGACTTCATATCCTTGTTTCAGCAACAAAGCCGCGGCCACCGAACTATCAACCCCACCACTCATCGCCATAACTACTCGCATTTTTTAACCGTCCTTTTATCAAAGTCCGTAGTCAAATGTCAAAAGTCGAATGTCGAAATAAAAGATAGCATTGGGTTTATAAACGACATTGGACATTAGACATTTGATTTTACTTTATTCTGATAGTCCTCGATAGCCTTATGAAGCGCATCGGCCGCTAAATTGGAACAATGCATTTTATGGGGCGGAAGGCCGTCCAAAGCCTCCGCGACAGCTTGATTGGTTACTTGTAAAGCTTCTTCAAGGGTTTTTCCCTTGACTATCTCCGTAACCATGCTGCTGGTGGCAATCGCGGCCCCGCAACCAAAAGTCTTGAACTTGATATCCTCAATCCGGTCATCCTTTACTTTAAGAAAAATTTTCATGATATCGCCGCAGACGGCGTTGCCAACTTCACCAATCCCGTCAGCCTCATTAATTTCTCCTACGTTCCGCGGATTTTGAAAATGATCCATCACTTTTTCAGTGTACATGAGAGGCACTCCTTCCGGTTTGTATTATATAACGGGGACATTTCCCGGAGTTTGGTAACAATTTCCGGTAAAACCTCCAATAAATAATCGATTTCGGCTTGAGTGTTCGATTTTCCAATGGTTAAACGGAGCGATCCATGGGCGATTTCGTGACAAATCCCCATTGCCAGTAAAACATGAGAGGGTTCCAAAGAACCGGAAGTGCAAGCTGAACCGCTGGAGGCCGCAATACCTTTTAAATCCAGATTCAACAACAACGATTCTCCCTCGATATACTCAAAACTGAAGTTGGCATTTCCCGGTAATCGCAAGGTTCGATGGCCGTTCAACCGGACATGATTAAATTTTTCCAAAACACTATCGATTAAATAATCCCGTAAACCGATAATCCTGGATTGATTTTCCGCCAACCCGGCATTGGCGAGCTGTAACGCTCTTGCCAGCCCAACAATTCCGGCAATATTTTCGGTACCCGCCCGCCGGTTTCGTTCCTGGGCGCCTCCATGAATCAATTGGGCCAGTTTAACCCCTTTCCGTACATATAAAGCGCCGGCGCCTTTCGGACCATAAAACTTATGGGCCGCCATCGATAATAGATCCACCCCAAGCTCCTTTACGTTTACCGGAATTGACCCCACCGTTTGAACGGCGTCGGTATGAAATAGAATTTTCCGTTCGTCTAGGATCCTCCCGATTTCCGCAATGGGCTGGATGACACCAACCTCGTTATTGGCATGCATAATTGACACTAATATGGTTTGATCGGTCAAATGATCGATAAGATCTTCTATATGAACAAGCCCTTCCCGATCCACCGGAAGGAATGTCACCCGGAATCCTTGCTTTTCCAGCCAATGAACCGTATCAAACACCGCATGGTGCTCTATCGATGAAGTAATGATATGATTGCCCTTCTCCAGGTAAGCCGCCGCCACCCCTTTAATTGCCAGATTGTCACTTTCGGAACCGCTCCCGGTAAAAATAATCTCATTGGGAGCATCGGCCCCAATTTCACTTGCAACCACCGACCGGGCATCTTCAACCGCCTTGCGGGTTTCCCTGCCGAATGAATGAATACTGGACGGATTACCGTAATATTCGGTCAAATACGGCATCATTGCCTCCAGCACCTTGGGATCAATTGGAGTAGTAGCGGCGTGGTCCAGATAAATTCTATTCATGATCAATGCTCCTTTACGAAAAGAAATAGTCATAATTCCTATCATTTTACTAGGATTTGTATTTATCCTATCATATTGCTTTAGTCCTGTCAATAATCAATATGGTTAAATTTTAATTTTATTAAATTATTTGGGAGTTTCTTTTCGGCAATAGTAATATGTGTCCGAAGATTTTAAAAAATACTTAAATCCGACTTAAATCCGGTTGTGAAATATTGAATTTCGAGTTAAGTTTTTTTCCATGTTTTTGGGATTCTCTAGATGTATGATTGAAAGAGGAATTTATGATAACCATTTGCTTCATTCTTGCTCTCCACATAGATAAAAAAACGCAGATATGACAGTCTATCGTCCACCTGCGTTTGATCCTTATCGTTCTTAGGTAAACAAGTTGGAAATTCATATTTCCTATTCATTAGTAATGCCTACCAAAATATCAATCTTGGCGCCGCTGGAATTGATGGTAATTACCGCTTTACGATTATTTTTTTGGATATTAATCATTTTCATGTCGCCAAGTTCGCTGATGGCAACTGTCCATCCTTGTGTTTTCAATTTATCGACATAATAATCATAAATTTTCCGGGCATCGTCTTTTGATGAAAAAGTAGTGGTGGATCCGGAAAGCGTTCCGTTCTTTCCGGCGAGATAACTTCCCACCTCGGCATTGGGATAAACTGGAATATCGTTTGGAAAATTATCAGGCAAGCCGGCGCCGACACTCAGATTACCGATTTTAATTTTTTTACTTGATTGATTTACTGGTAATTCCTGCCTGGTTGTTTTACTGGATATTTTAGCGCTAATACCGTTACCGGGATTACGGAGCCGGCCGAATCCGAAAATCAAACAAGCCAGGCCACCGATGAATAATACCGCCAAAGTAATTCCGGCGATTTGGAGTATTTGCTTCTCCGGCTTGAACGGAGGGGCTTCTTTGGAGGAAAGTTGTTGATAAGCGATGGTGAATCCCATTATTCCTAGTGGCAGAGTCAGGATAACTCCGATACCAAAAATGATGGCGCCGATGCCGGCTAAAATTCCGCAAATTAAAGCATAAACCCAAAGAAGCAACGGTTCGGCGGCACAGCAATCGATACTCCGACGGATCGCTTCCCAGGGTTTCATCTTTTGATCAACTATAAAACCAATGGTTAGAAAATAAAGCAGTCCCAGCGCCGGGCCGACTGCAATGTTGATAATCCAGCCGATAAAAGGAATCATGCCGATGACCCAAATAATCAAACCAGCAGCCCAGAGCATTAATGTTGCCATGAAAGTAGGACCGAATTGGTCAAAATGAACGAAAAGCTCGTTTAGTTCCCCTTTCTCTCCCCGTAAAAGTTTCAAGCACAGCACCAAGGCGCCGCCGAACAACGGTCCGGCCAAAATTCCAAAAGTAATTGAGGCAATAATTCCCGCTATCAAGCCGGCCAGGAACAGAACTCCAAAATTCTTTAGATACAGGTTAAAGCTTTTTTGAATGTTGTTTCCGACCTCCATTTTTTCCTCCTCGTTTAATAGTTTAATTTATAATTATAACAACCTCTCTTAACAAATTCTCAACAATTAAAATATCTCCTTCTTTAGTCTGCAGGAAATCAGTAAAAGATTTAGGCAAGGTAATTTGCCGTTTCAGTCCGGCCTCCATTTCACCTGTCATTCTCATCGCTCCCGAAACTAAAAAACCGCCTCACTATCCGTAACAATTGATCAATCTCCCGCGGTTTGGAAAGATAGTGATCAAATCCCATTTCCAGGTATTTTCCTTGGTCCCCTTTCATCAAATAAAGTTAAAGCGACAATAAATTGTATCAGGTTTAATAAATCTATAATTAAAATAATCATTTAAAATTTCCTTATCAACAACTCCTCACATTATAGAGCACGTTCCAGCTTCTTTCGTCTGGATACTGGATATACTCGACGTTTTCCGCGATATCCGTCAGAGCGTTGCAGATGTCTTTCTCCGTTGGAAAATTTTTCACGATCTCAAACGAACGACCGTCCGGCAGGGAACGTTGCTCAAGCGTGTTTTCCAGGGGATCTTTCCTGCGGATGTGCCCGTCGTAGGGT
>JBJKPO010000002.1:0-5694 GCA_046706235.1 Bacillota bacterium
TACTAATCTACAATTTGCCGATAACGCCAACTCCCGGGAGTTATTTGGGAGTATTTTAAACGCTCCAATCATAGTAGATGCGGCGAGCCAGAAGTTCAAAATTACCGTCGGTAATGGCGCTACTCAAGAGATAACTCTTACAGCGGGAACATATAATACAGTTGACGCTTTGGCGACGGAGATCAATAACCAGTTGCATGCTATTCCCGCCTTGGCCAATGTTAATGCTTCAGCTACTTATTACAATCAATTGCAGATAACCTCCACGACCGATGACTCTATCAAGCTGGAAAGCGGCTCCTCAAATGATGTTTTATGGAAGATGGGCTTCACCAGTGGTGTTATGTCGGAATTCCCCAAAAATGCCATCAGTACTGACGCAACTTTTTGGAATCAACAGGATAAGTTTATTGATAGCGGATTTTTTAGCGGCAAAACCGCAAGTTCCACGTTTAATTTTTCAATCAACGGTCAAAGTTTCACCTTCTCCAACAATAATACTTTGAATGATGTCATCAGCGCGATTAACTCCAACAGCGCCGCCGGCGTTAATGTTTACTATGATAATTTTACCGATAAACTGATCCTTACCACCACTAAAACCGGGGACAACAACCCTGCCGGCGATGAAATCCAAATCAGCGATCCCAATGGTTTTTTAGGAGGACTTTTTAATATTAGCCAATCAAACGAGCAAGGCGGGAAAAATGCCATCTTCACGGTTAATGGCGTTGAAACACAGCGGCAAAGCAATACCTTTACCCTGAATAACGTCAACTTCACCCTGTCCGGGGAGACCGGAAGCGGTTCGGATACGGTGATTAATATCGCTACCGATACCTCCGGTATCGTTAAAAGTATTACCGACTTCGTTAATCAATATAATACCATAATAGCGGGTATTAATGGCAAGACGGCCGAAACTAGGGCAACTTATGGTGATAATTATACTTACTATTTGCCGTTGACCGATGACCAAAAGAAAGAAATGTCGGATGACGAAATTACTGTTTGGAATACCAAGGCCCAGCAAGGACTCTTGCATAATGATTCCATTCTCACCAAGACCGTTGATCGGTTCCGGGCTAGTATGTCCCGGGCGATCTATACCCCACGGATAATAACCGGGAATGCTTTATCCGGAACGATTGATCTGACCGGCTCTTCCCACTTTTCGATTACGGTAGGCAGCAGCACGCGTGAAATCTCTTTAGCACAAGCTTCTTATGATGCGGCGCATTACGGCCAATTGGTTCAAGACATGCAACAGAAATTGAATTCCGCTTTTGGCAGCGGCCGGATCAAATTAGCTATAGACGGTAATAATGCCATCACTTTAACCAGCAATAACGAAACCGTGACTTTGAATAATGCCAGCCAATATAATGGTTTGAGTCTGTTGGGATTCAGCAGTGGGCAAAATGTACAGGCCTCTTTTAACATGCTTAGCCAGATTGGAATTACTACCAGTAGTGATTATACCGAATACGGCAAATTGAGTGTGGATACGGATGCTCTAGTCGCCGCTTTGGAAAAAGATCCCGACGGAGTGATGCGGTTATTGACGAATAATCAAACAACCACGCCGCCCGTTGGCGCTTCCAATACTGAAATTGCTAATAGTAAACTGCTGGATCAAGAAAGCCAGGGAATGTTTGCTAACTTGTATGATGTTTTACAGAAACAAATAACCGACATCACCAATCAGGCCGGTCTTTTCGGAACTACATCTTATGGTAATGAGCTTGGTAAACAATTGATTGATATTGGCGATCAAATTGATACCACTCAAGACCGTATCAATTCCGAAGAGCAACGGTTGCAGAGGCAGTTTAATCAAATGGAAAGCGCACTTGCTAAAATGAGCACTCAAATGAATTGGATTACCAGTATGTTGGGAGGGTCCGGATCAAGTAACGGTTAAAAAGGGAGAGAAAAATGGATTCGACAGAGTCAAAACAATTATCCGATCAAATCCAAAAAAAAATACAACTGGTTGAAAACTTGCTTGATTATGCCCGGCAACAATCGCAAATGTCTTATATAGATGCTCCGGAAAAGTATAACAATCTTCTTGAAACCAGGGCAATTATTATTGAACAAATAAAAAAACAGGATATTGTCCTGCAGCGTAAATTAAGAGCTATTAAGGAGATAGATGGCGATATGCAAGCCCGGCTAAACGAAGCTGATTGTCGGATTACTGATTTGATGAAACAAATTGCTTTTTTGGATCAAAAAAGCAAAGCCGCGGTTGTCAGTAAAATGCAAGTGGTCCAAAGTAAGCTTCAGGCATTACAAAAAGGTAAGAAGGGTATTAAGAGTTATAAGGATAGAGACATTTTTAATCCTTCCGGCGCTTTCTCGGACAGTAAATATTGATAATCAATCGGTAGTAATTATAAAAATATGAGAGGGAGATCTAAAATGGCTGTAAATAAAGCATATGCAGCTTATCAAGCAAACTCTATCGCCGCTTCCAAACCAGAAGAATTGACCCTAATGCTGTATAAAGGGTTGGTTCGATTTATTACTCAGGCCAAAAAAGCAATAGCAGAGAAAAATGTTGAAAAATCTAATGAATGCTTGATTCGCGCCCAGGATATTTTAGTTGAATTCCAGGTCTCTTTGGACATGAGCTTTGAGATTTCCAACAATTTAATGTTGCTATACGATTATATGTATCGCCGGTTGGTTGACGCCAATTTAAAAAAAGACGCCGGTATTGCGGAGGAAGTATTGGGATTAGCAATTCAACTGTGTGATACTTGGGAGCAAGTAATTAAAAATGTCAGAGAAGAAACGCAAAAACAAGGTCAAGCCGTTAAAGCGGCAGGAAAGTGATCGGGATACGAAGTTCTTACTAATAGATTTTTATAAAATTTAGAAAATAATTAACAATCCGAGTTAAATTTAACATAAAAAAATATCCCGCTATAAGGTTTAGGTTAAGTTCTTTTGTTTGACAATAGATACTTACTGTGTTATATTAAATACTGTAGTTTTGCGGTTAACCCATAAGATTTTCTTTAGGAGGAATGTTTTCATGCAAGGTAAGGTTAAATGGTTTAATGCGGAAAAAGGGTTTGGGTTTATTGAAAGAGAGGGTGGAAAAGATGTATTTGTACACTTTTCCGCAATCCAAATGGATGGTTTTAAGACTCTTGAGGAAGGTCAAACGGTGGAGTTCGAAATAGTTGAAGGCGAACGCGGCCCTCAAGCAGCCAACGTCACTAAAGCTTAACTATTCAACCAAACTCTGGCGCTAAACAGCCAGGGTTTTTCATTATTTGGTAGCATCAAAAGTGGAGACAGTAAATTCATTTGTTAACCGGATTTAAACCCGATAGCGCCGGGTTTCTAAAGTGATAAATTATGGCGCCGTCAGGGTTTATTTTTAATTTAGGTTACAAACATAAATTGGTAAAAAGGGGATCCAAATGTCGCAAATTGAATTGATAGCTACCGCTACCTTCGGCCTGGAAGCGATTGTGGCCCGCGAGGTCCAAGCTTTAGGTTACCAGAATATCAAAATTGAAAATGCCCGGGTAAGTTTTACCGCGGATGAAGAGGCTATCTGCCGGACTAATCTCTGGCTGAGAAGCGCCGACCGAATTTTAGTCAAAGCCGGTGAATTTGAAGCTCTCTCCTTTGAAGCTCTTTTCGAAGGCACCAAGGCTTTGCCGTGGCCGGAATGGCTGCCGGAAAATGCTAATTTTCCGGTGGAAGGCAAATCGCTTAAATCAAAATTGTTTAGCGTCTCTGATTGCCAGGCGATTGTGAAGAAAGCTATCGTCGAGAAGTTGAAACAAAAATATCATACCGGTTGGTTTGCGGAAACCGGTCCGAAATACACCGTTGAAGTGGCTTTGCTGAAGGACATCGCCACCTTGACGATTGACACCAGCGGTCCCGGTTTACATAAGCGTGGATATCGTAAATTATCAAGCGAGGCTCCTTTAAAAGAAACGCTGGCTGCGGCGATGGTTAATTTGAGTTTTTGGAACCCGGACCGGATATTGGTGGATCCGTTTTGCGGTTCCGGGACCATTCCGATTGAAGCGGGGCTGATTGGGCTTAACGTCGCCCCGGGTTTGAAACGGGAATTTGCCGCGCAAAATTGGCCGCAAATCTCCTCTGCCCTTTGGGAAAAAGCCCGGGAGGAGGCCCTTGACAGTATCAAACAAGGTCAAAAACTAAACATAATCGGCACCGATATTGATGGGGAAGTACTCGCTCTTGCCAGGTACCACCTAAAGCTCGCCGGACTCGAAGGACAAATCCATTTTCAACGGCTCTCACTGGCCGAACTGCGCAACCGGCATAAATACGGTTGTATTATTTGCAATCCTCCATACGGCGAACGGTTGGGCGATTCAAACGAGATTGAAAAACTGTATCTGGAAATGAAAAAGGTGTTCGGGATCCTGGACACCTGGTCGTTTTATATTTTAACTTCCTATCCGGGGTTCGAAAGACTATTTGGCCGGAGGGCGGATCGCAGGCGCAAATTATACAACGGCCGGATCGAATGCCAGTACTATCAATTTTATGGGCCGAGACCGCCTAAAAAAATAGTCGCAAGTCACGAGTCGGGCAGTTGCGAGTCGCTTAGTCACGAGTCATGAGCCTCGAGTTGAAAATCATTGTCCTACTCGTTTTTCCTGAAACACCCACTAAAATATCGCCGCTGATTCATAATCAATCCCTGGCTTTGTTCCGATAAAATTAATAACTGGAACGGTTTACTATACCACAAATGTTCTAATCGATATATCGGGAGGAGATTGAAATGCGGAAATTAGCGCTACTATTTATTCTTATGGCGGCTTTATTGTACATGCTGTCTGGTTGCGACGAATCCAGAAATACCGGCGGCGCTTATTCCTTGGTCTGGAGCGATGAATTCGATGGCTCCTCGGTCGACACAAGCAAGTGGGTCTTTGAGACCGGCAATAACGGTGGCTGGGGTAATAGTGAACTTGAATATTATCAAGCGGCCAACGCTACCGTGGCGGGAGGTATTCTCGCGATTACGGCGAAAAAAGAAGATGTAGGCGGTTTTCACTATACCTCCACCCGGATGAAAACCGCCGGCAAATATTCATTCACCTACGGCAAGGTGGAAGCCAAGATTAAAATACCGAAAGGCCAGGGATTATGGCCCGCATTCTGGATGCTGGGGGCGAATATTGGTTCCGTCTATTGGCCAAATTGCGGTGAAATCGACATCATGGAGCATATTAATACCGATAACGTTTGCTACGGCACCATGCATTGGAACAGCGGCAACGGCCATGTGTCATACGGCCTGAATACTACCGTGTCCAATATTTCGGACTGGCATATTTATACGGTGGAATGGACGACTACCGATATTATATGGTTGGTTGACGGCTTTCAATACTGTAACGGCAATATTACCAACAACATTAACAATACCGGGGCATTTCATCAACCATTCTTTATCCTATTGAACATGGCTGTCGGCGGAAGCTGGCCCGGTAGCCCTGATTCTTCAACCCCATTTCCAGCGCAATACCAGATCGACTATGTCCGGGTTTATCAGAAATAATGGTTTATCTTAAAATGTTTTAGGGAGTTATATATAATTATCCTTAGTCAAAATTAAACTTCGATCCGGCAAGTAAATTTGTCGGATGCCTAAAAATGTAAATATTTAACAAAATATTG
>JBJKPO010000003.1:0-5499 GCA_046706235.1 Bacillota bacterium
TGATTCGCACACCTCGTTTATGCAAATTGCATACACGTGTGCGCCTCTCTCATGACAGGTTTTGTTTAATCAAAAAAAGACCTACCAGTCATTTTTCGTTTCCTACTGTTCAGTTTTCAAGGTTCAAGGTTTATTATGGTTGCATTGCCATATTGTTGATTGGCGACGCATGATACATTATATCAAATTCATACGGTATTTGTCAATTGGTAATTTTTATATCACTAAGTTTAAATCATTTATAAAATACCGCTGAACAATATAACGCTTTAATAAGATAGCATAAAAAAAAACCATGTCAAGAGGTTTTTATAAAGTATGGCAGGATAATTAAAAGAAAACCTTAATTAATTGTAATTTGTTTTGTTAATTGGTCGCTTACTACGGTAGCTTTTTTGGGCTATGACTGTATTTAATCAATCGATATCAAACCACTTATTATTTCACCGCCAACCATGGTCATAATAACGTCCAAATCAGTGGTTAAAACGATTAAATCGGCATCTTTACCGGGATACAAGCTTCCCTTGGACTTGTTTAATCCGAGTAACCGTGCCGGATTATAGGTTGCCATCCGAAAAGCATCGGTAAGATTGCATTCAGTGATTTCTAAAATATTTTTAACGGCAATATCAAGCGTTAAAGCACTCCCCGCTAATTTCCCCCCGGCATTTTTAACTAAATTTCCCGTCAGGGTCAAATCGCCGATAATTGACTGGTAGGTTCCATCCGGCATACCTGTAGGAGACATGGCGTCCGTAACTAAAATGATATTTTCCGGCCCTTTTAACTTCCAAACCAGATCGACGGTTGCATTATGTAAGTGATTTCCATCGACGATTAATTCAACCGATAATTCCGGCCTGGTTAAAACCGCGCCTAAAATACCGGGATCGCGATGATGAAAAGGCCTTAGTTGATTGAAACAGTGTGTTACACAGGAAAAACCCGCGTCAATTGCTTTAAGCCCGGTTTCATAATCTGAATTACTATGGCCAATTGAACAAGTAATTCCCGCTTTTGTTAATGCAGGTATTATTTCCAGTATTCCGGCTAGTTCCGGCGCCATTGTAATCAACCTGACTCCAGAATTACTGTTGCGATGGATATTTAAAATCGCATTTAATGAAGGTAATTGCAAATAATTCACGGAATGAGTTCCCGGAAATTCAGGAGATAAATAAGGCCCCTCCAAATGAAGCCCCAAACACCTTGCTCCTTTATAATTGGTGGCATTAAAATCAGCATATATGCCGGCTACTTCATTTAATGTTTCAATTGAAGCCGAAAACGTGGTCGCCAAAAACGAAGTGGTGCCATGAGTAGCATGGAATTTAGCAATTTCAGCCATTTTCTCCGGGCCCGCCGTCATAACTTCGACCCCATTGCCTCCATGCATATGTTGATCAATGAATCCAGGAGCAATCAACATTCCTTCCAAAGGAATTTCCCGGAATCCGGGCGGGATATCGATGGCATTATAAGGGCCCACCGCTATTATGATTCGGCCATCGATCAGCAATGTTGCCTCTTCAATCAGATTGAACGGGGTAAGCAAAGCAGCTTTGGTTAAAGCTAATTTCAAAGCACCCACCTCCTTTTTTAGGTCCATAATCCGGACAAAGCCGGAATCGATAAAAATGCTGTCGATCATTATTATATAACAGAATTTGACCGGGGATTAATATAAATAATTAACGTCCCATATATAAGGATATTTGGGAGGAAAAAGGGTCTTTAACTTCCGAAATTTAGAATTTTCAAAGTCCACCTGGTCGTAATATCCAATAATTAACCGTGTTAGGCCGATCTCATCATTAAAAGAATCGGTCCGGCTTAACTTTTCTAACTCAAATTTAAATCCATCGGCCGGATCCCATCCCAATCCGAGCATATAATCTTTGATATAAAATTGTTGAATGTCAATTCCGGTTGTACCGCATCTTTGATTGATGAGAGGCCTTATCCGATTTAAGAATACCGGCCAATGAATTATTTTTAGCATACCGGCAAGTGGAGCGGGATTTAGGTGAGTACCTCCAAGCCGGTAAGCGGCAATATTTAATAGGTGTTCAGGCGTACCGCGAATATATAATGTCCAATTTGATTTCAAATGACGGTTAATAAAGGACCACAACATCTCCCGGGCTGATTCTCCATCCCGGGCTGCACTTTCTTTAATTATTATGTTAAATTGGTCGGAGTTGATTTCATAATATAAATATCCGGTAACTTCCTTTCTATGATTCTCCCAAACCATGAAGTTCTCCTTTTTTGGAAAGGGAACTTCTTTAATAGTTCCCAATTCAATATCCATTTCGGATACGCGATGCCGCCACCAGGAAAACTCTCGTTTAGGCTGCAGCCAAAACCGGTGGTTGCCGAGGTTATACAGAGCGGAAATTGATTCAAGATCGTCATTTTTAAAAACACGAAGATTTCCGGCGATATGTGATCGTGAGTTAATGTGTTGCTTCCGGATTTGAGCGAAAGTTAGTTTAGTTTTAAAACGGGGTAATAAAGGGATAAAACCAAACCGGGGATAATAGTCAGGTAGACCCCATAAATATACCGCTGGAATATTTGCTTTTTGACAATCATCCAGGGCTTCCCGGAGGCATTTACCGGCAATTCCTTGATTCCGGTATCGGGGATGGGTAACAACCGGCGAAATTGCCCAAACAGGTACTTCGATCTTCTCAAAATATAATTGTTGAGGTATCAATCCTACCGCCGCAATTAAAAAATCCCTTTCCTCCGCTAGATAAACTCGTTCAAGATTCGCGGGTGCATGATCGAAAAGATATGAAAATAAAACCCGGTGCTCCCAACCTTCCTTCCGATTTAAGGAACTATATTGCACCGAGAACCCTTCTTCAATCAATTTAAGGAGTTTCTCAAGATCATAATCAGTGGCTTTCCGGAATGAAATCATTAGTTACCGCCATTTGTAGATATAGTAAATTCTATACCAGCCAATGAAGTTTATCGCTATTAATTTTTTAGCTTACCGGTTCCATTATACCAGTATTCCTGGACCCAAATCAAACCAAAAAAGAATAAGTAAAAAATAAATGCCTTCCAGGTATTCCATCGGTGATAACCGATCCATCCCATCCGGACGAAAAACAATTCAAGTATTGCATTAAAAAATGCCCACAATCCCCAGTAAAAAATTCGGAGGAGTCGTGTTCGAGGGCCGAATTTTTGCCCGGGAAACAATCTTAAAAATATACCGCCTTCAGCCGGGGCAATTCCCAGGTCCGACCATAAGCTGAGAGATCCGACGACAGGACCGTAATAGGACCATTGGTTTAAAACCACGCCCAAGAGATCGGAAATCGTTCCCAATAAAGCGGAAAAAAGCAAAGTCGGGTAATATCTACGCCATTCCCGGGCCGGAACCAATAAAACCAATAATACCCACAGGACAATCGTGGTCAATATGTACGCCATAATCCATAGTATAACCAGTTAGAGCGAATTGGTACAAAATAATAAACTTGATGTTCTTAAACGATTTCCAAGTTTCCCATTGATTTTTAGCGCGGTTGAGTGTTTGAAAAACTAAATGCTTGGGAACCTATAATCAATAGGATACCTATTAAAATGCAGTAAAAACTTCGGTATACCGCTGTTGGTAAGGAGGTGAAAAAGTGCATACTTCCAAAATCGTATTGGGAATATGGCTATTAGTGATCGCTTTAATTATCGGAGGCTGCTCCTTGTTTCCAACTAATAAAACCAGGCCCGCTCCGGTAAGGCCCCGGATGACTTCACCCAAAAAAGCGACTCCCACTCCAAAACTATCCGGTTTCACTAGAAGAGTCAAACCGGCGCCCACCAAACGGCTCAAAGGTTTATCCAGTTTAACCGCGAAGCGATTGGTTGATCGAATAGACAAGATCAGTCAAGCGGCTTCCAGGAGAAATTGGTCGATGGCTACCCGGGAGACAAATACATTGGGATTGGAAATGGGACGTTTCCGCTCAATGACTTCTAAAGGAAAGTCCTTAAGGGAAATAGCCAGTTTTAATGCAATTTATACCAAACTTCAAACGGATGTGAGGATTAAAAACAAAAATGCCGTAATCCAAGATACGCGAAGATTAAAAACGGCTTTGAGCAGGTTAAAGAGAACTGCATAAGGGGCTGTCCCAAAAGATAGATAAAATGTCCAAGATATAGAATATCAGATATACAATATATAGTCTTGTTTTATCACAAGTAGCTGTATATTGTATATCTTCCTTGATTTAAAGTATTTTTTAGACAGACTCTAATTTTAATATTTTTTATTCGCGATTTGCTCTACCGAAACAGGCAGAATGATAATTTGTTCCGTTTTTAACTTGGTTAAGTCGGTTATATTGTTTATTTCTTTTAGAAGTTCAATGGCAATTCCATACCGGGTAGCGATTCGCCATAAAGTTTCGTTGGGTTTTAACCGGTATAAGTGGTTTTCTGGTATCGGAATAGTTAAAATTCCGCCCTCAGTTAGTTTATTGTTCAAAGCCAGGTGGTTTGAGTTAAATATGCTTTCGGTATCAACCCCGAATTTTTGAGAAATACTCCGGATGGTCTCTCCTTTTTTTACCAGATAAGTTGTTTTGTATATTTCGTTATTTCCTTGGTTTACTTCCGGTAAAATAAGAGTCTCTTTATACTCGGGAAAATTTTGGTCTGGCTGAATAGTTGGAGTAAGCGTTACGGTTATTTTTGGGGTTACCTTAGCTTTTTTACTAGTTTTTTTTCCGTTATCGGAAGTTATTTGTTTTTTGGGGTTCGTTCGGTTTTTTTTTGAAAGAGGTCTTGGTTTGGACTCTCTTGGATTATTGGAGAAATCTTTAGCGGCGGTCAAATTTGGCCAGGCTGAGGCGGGGGGTAAAAAAGGGTCACGGGAACCGGATTGGACTGATGGATTGGATGTTGGTTCTCCGGCAGCTTTAAAAGTTGAATCCGGCGCTTCAGAAGTAAAGTTGTGATTGGACTGATGATGGGTTGATCTTACTGGTATTGAATTAAAAAAAATTACCGTTGCAGTAAACAGTGCCGTTAGAATCATTCCCAATATAGTAATGAACCATAGTAAAATCTTTTTATAATTAATTTTATTCGATTCCATTAATCCGGCCTGCTCCCTTCGGTATTATCAATTTGATGGGGGGTTATTTTTGATATTAAATCCAAAACTAACTGGGCGTTTAATTCGTAACTATATCCTTTATTATTTAATCTTTTATAAACCGAAGTTATTTTAAATTCCGACAATCTGATCAATTGGCGATTATGAGGCAAGGCTACGATAAATCTAAATAATCCCGAATAATTCCCGCGCATTTCCATTTTCCATTGAGAGATCCGGTATTCCGGGTGATTTTTCATGACGAAGGTATTTGGGTCCGAATCCCATTTGATAATTTGCAGGTTATTATCTTCGGCAAGTGCTTTGACTTCTTCTTTAAAAACTACTTGATTGCCGGATTGAAGGGAAGGGTC
>JBJKPO010000004.1:0-9250 GCA_046706235.1 Bacillota bacterium
TGATTCGCACACCTCGTTTATGCAAATTGCATACACGTGTGCGCCTCTCTCATGACAGGTTTTGTTTAATCAAAAAAAGACCTACCAGTCATTTTTCGTTTCCTACTGTTCAGTTTTCAAGGTTCAAAACCACCAATGGTGTTAACTGCACGACTTAAATAGTTTATCACAAACAATGAATAAATGTCAAATAGTTTTTTGTAACATAAGTCAGTTATTCGACAGCTTTTATATAATACCACGAATAAACAACCTGGTCAAGATATTTTTTATTCTTATCACCACTATATAAAAATCCTTAAAAATTCTATAAATGACGGTCAAACAAAATTTGTTCCCGAAGTCTTCGTAATCCTTCCTTAATGGTTCTAGCTCTAATTTCACCGATTCCCTCAACTTCATCCAATTCTTCGGTTGAGGCTGATAGAATGCGTTGTAAATCGCCGAAAGTTTTAACCAGATTTTCAACTACCGGGAATGGTAACCGGGGAATTTTTCGTAAAATACGATATCCTCTTGTTGGGAGCGCCTGGTCGATATTAATCCCACTTGGATAACCTAAAGTTCGGGAAAGCAGGTTTAAATCCAAAAGTTCGTCGTCATCCCAGGACAACAACGTTTTTTTTATAATTTCCACCGAACTTTGATCGCCCTTGATATAATCGCGTAATACCAAAAGGCCTTCATCCTCAACGTCGATGATTAACTCCTCCAATTGCATGCTGACTAACCTTCCTTCGGAACCAAGCTCAAAAATATAATGATTAATCTCGGCCGCAATCCTGGCGACCATTTCCACCCGTTTAATAACGGTACAGACATCCGATAAAGCAACCATATTTTCAAACTCAAGCGCAGATAAACTTGTGAAAGCTTGTTCTAAAACGCTTTTATATTTCTGTAATGTTTGCAAAGCTTGATTAGCTTTAGCTAGTACGGTACCTATTTCTTTGATGATATATTTTTCATTACCTTTATAAAGGGTAATCACATTACGCCTTTGAGAGATGGCAATAACCAATTCACCGGTTTGAATTGCCATTCTTTCCGCTGTCCGGTGCCGGGTTCCGGTCTCTGAGGTTGGAATTAAATGATCCGGAGTTAGATGAGCATTAGCAACTAAAATAGTTTTTGCATCGGAAGAGAGTACGATTGCGCCATCCATTTTGGCCAATTCATAGAGCGTTGATGATTCAAGTTCCGTATTTATCCGAAAACCACCATCCACCAATTTTTTTACGGAGTCGGAATCGGAAACGACAATTAACGCTCCTGTTTTTGCCCGTAAAATATTTTCAAGGCCTTCATGAAGAACTGTTCCAGGCGCAACCATTTTTAAAACTTTGAAAATACTTTTCTGGTTTAAATCCTCTTGCCCCATTAACTCCCCTACCTTCATTAGTCCCTAACCCGTCCAATTCACGTGCTTTAAAAGCACGAGCTTTTGTTGGAAGAAATCTTTTAATGATCGACAGGACTCTTGTTGGTTCCGGCTTTGTCCGGGTTATGAATTATTCAACTTCAATTTTGGCAAGTTACGGATATGATTAATTCCATGCAGATTAATAGCTACATTCGATTTAATTTTAAGTAATGAACGGGAGGAAAGAACGCATTCTTCAAATCCCAACCGGTTTCCCTCGTGTAACAGCCGGGGAACATCCGGGGTAGCCCTTACTTCACCGGAAAGAGTTAATTCCCCAATCCAAAAAACTTTGGGATGAAAAACAATTCCTTTCAGGGAAGATAATAATGAGGCTGCAATTCCCAGATCCAGCGCCGGATCATCCGATTCGATCCCACCTGCGGTTGAAACGAATATATTTTTATGATTGATTCGTTCCCCCAACCATTGTTGAATTACGGCTGAAACCAATAATAACCGGTTACGGTCGACCCCGATTACAAATTGGCGCGGCGGAATTCCTTCGGCAGTGTCGCTGACTAAAGCTTGAATCTCCGTGAAAATAGGCCTGGTACCCCTTGCGGTAGCCACAATCACTGATCCCGGGACTGACTCAGTCCGGTTTTCCAATAAATATTGAGAAGGATTTGCCACCTCTTCCATCCCTCGTTCCGTCATTTCAAATAGAACTACTTCGTCAGTGGAACCAAATCTATTTTTGACCACTCGGGCCACTCTTAAACTATGACTGCGATTTCCTTCCAAATAAAATACGGTATCAACCAGATGCTCCATAACTCTTGGACCGGCAAGTTGCGAATCTTTAGTTACCTGCCCTACCAAGATAATTGGAATACCTAATTGTTTGGCGATTTGAATTAAAAAAATCGAACACTCCTTAATTTGCGAAGGTGAACCGGGAGTAGATCTGACTTTACTTAAAAACGCGGATTGAATGGAATCGATAATTATTAATATTGGTTTTAGCGAAATGATATGTTGCTTTACCAATTCCAAGTTGGTTTCCGAAATTACATAAAGCGAGTCGGGAAAAACCCCTAACCGATCAGCCCGGATTTTGATCTGTTCCGCCGATTCCTCGCCGCTTACATATAAAACTGTCCCATACCGGGCTACTCTTCCCGCGGTAATCAAACTTAAAGTGCTTTTACCGATACCCGGATCCCCTACCAATAATAAAACCGAACCGTTAACAATTCCTCCGCCCAGTAAACGGTTTAACTCGTCATTACCGGTATTTAGCCGGATAGAAGCATCAACTTGGACTTGATTTAGTATTTGGGGCTGTTGAAAACTGCTCAAAGATTCCAATTCTTGAACGATTGGGTTTTCTTCAGGCTCTTCGCGAAAAGTACCCCATTCTTGACAGGTCGGACAACGTCCCATCCATTTTCGTTCCTGGTGTCCGCAATTTTCACAAGAAAATAGTGTTCTTGGTTTTTTAGCCATTTACCAACCTCTTAATACTTTTTCGAAATTTAACCTGCCTCTATAAACCAATATAATATATTAACAGGCTATTTTAGTAACACTTCTTCCCACTTTTTGCCTAATTTCGCTACAAAATAAAAAAATTCCTGCTATGCAGAAATTTTTTTAAGGAAAGACGTGCCGGCGCGCGCTGACCATGCACGTCCTTAAGTACCGATTAATACCTTTTGGTATTAATACATTTTATCTAAGTTGTTCAGATTCAAATTCGAGGTGGTTTGAACTTTATCCGGTTGTTGGTTGGCTCCGCCCTGAAGTCCGGCTTTAAACCCTGACTGAACGGTCGCAAGCGCTTGCTCGGATATTGAACGTTCTGCTGCCTCAATCATCCGTTTAACCATGTGTCCACCGACGGCTCCGCAGTCCCGGGCGGTCATATACCCCCAGTAATCCCCGACGATCGGAGATGTGTCGATATTAAGCTCCTTTGAAATTTCATACTTGAAATTATGCAGAGCTTGTGCGGCCTGGACAACTACATAATTATTCCTTTTTTGACCAGTTCCCATTATTTTTTCACCCCTTTCACGTGGTCTGATTTTAATTTACCCAGCTATATAAGGTTAAAACCGCAAAAACACTGGAATATTTCAAGTTTTATCCCAGTTGTTCCAATACCATCGCTTCCATATCCTTTCACCATACATCATTAAACGCGGCTACGTATATTTGAAGATAGCTCCAATCAACCGAGTTTGTTTCGCAAACTTTTAAACAAAGAATTAACCAAAAGACTCACTCCTTCATAAAATAAAAATCGAGGTGCATCTTGATTGAATTGTACCGCTTTGATCCATGGGTTCAATAAAAAGGTTCCAACTATAAACGGGTATCAGCGTTACATTAATTTTGATAACGCCGCCAGTACTCCTCCCTTTAAACAAGTATTAGACCATCTTTATCATGAGGCGGCGTGGTATTCGGGCGTCCACCGCGGAACCGGCTATAAATCTCAATATTCTACCAAAAAATATGAGGAAGCCCGGGAAACGATTGCCCGGTTTGTAAGTACCGATTTGATTCATGATACGGTCATTTTTACTAAAAACACCACTGACGCCATCAATAAAATTGCTCATTATATCGACTACCTTCCCGGCGAAAAAGTTATCTTCACTCAAATCGAACATCACTCTAATGAATTACCTTGGTTGAAATTTCCTCATATTGAATTGAATTTAAAAAACGATCAGCTCGATTTAGAGCTTTTAGAACATATTTTAACCATTCATCGTGGAAAATTAAAATTATTGGCGGTTAGCGGCGCTTCCAACGTCTCGGGTTACACTCCTCCGATCCATACCTTAGCTGAACTCGCTCATCGCGCCGGGGCCAAAATTTTAGTAGACGGTGCTCAGTTGGTCCCTCATCGTCCGGTAAATATTTACCCGCCGGACGACCCACGCCATCTGGATTTTTTAGTATTCTCCGGGCACAAAATGTACGCTCCGTTTGGAACAGGCGTACTGGTCGGACCACGTTCTTTTTTTAAACATTATCCGCCGAATCAGGTCGGAGGAGGCACAGTCAAGGGGATTAGTCCTGAAGGGATTATTTGGGCGGATCCGCCCGACGTGGAAGAAGCAGGTTCTCCCAATGTATTAGGCGCGATTGCCACCGCCAAGGCGGCTGAAGTCCTTTTTAAAATAGGCTGGCCGTCACTGACCGAACACGAAGACGGTTTAGTTGCTTATTCACTGATGAAACTCCGGGAGATGAAGGATGTTATTATTTATAACCGCGGTTTAACCGGCCGGATTGGGGTGATTAGCTTTAATATTGAAGGTGTTAACCACTTTCAAGTGGCTAAATATTTAGCGGATCAAGGAATCGGGGTAAGGAGCGGATGTTTTTGCGCCCGGAGATATGTTCTCAGTCTATTAAATCTTAACATAAGGGACCTTCCGGTGATGTCGCGTCAGGAATCCGAAGCCGGACAATTAACGACCCCGGGAATGGTTCGAATCAGCTTTGGCTGTTATAACCAAATCTCCGAAGTTGATGTTTTAATTAATGCGTTACAAAATTTTATCCAGAAAAAATCTTCAGGATTTAACTGGTAAATTATATTTCGATTTTCTATTTAACACAGCGCTACGCCATTTCCAAAGATAATCGGCACCCGACCAAATTGTTAATGCGACTGCGAACCATAATAACGGCTGACTGAAAGAGCGAAAAGGAACCGGACAAATTTTATCAATCATAATAACTCCAACTGCAAGTATTTGAAAAAACGTTTTTAACTTTCCCCAGAGACTGGCTGAAATTGATAAACCCTTTTTCCCGGCGACAGATCTAAGGGCCGTAATCAATACTTCCCGGCTGATGATTATCCCAACCGCCAACCAGGGAACTCGCTTTAAACCGGCTAAAACAACCAGGGTGACAATGATTAATACCTTATCGGCCAACGGATCAAATGACTTTCCAAAGGAAGTCGTCTCTTTTCGAACCCGGGCCGCATAACCGTCAAGCCCATCGGTTAAACCCGCAATCACAAAAATGACAAGCGCCAGCAAATCCCGGCCCGGGATATCCCAGATTAAAAAGCCGACACAAACCGGAGCTAAAATAATTCGCAATGAAGTGATCCAATTTGCTAAATTCATATCTTCCTCCGACATCCAAAACCATTCGGCAAATCAATCCAAATTCCTGTCAATAACGGACCCGGTTTAATTTTTTTAATGACTATATCTTTAGTATCGGAAAACTCACTCAGAAACCTCACCCCATAAATTATAAGGAACGCTGTCCACGATCACTCCTTGAAGAAAACATCCCGGTTCTCCGGCAAACCCTTTTATATAAACTACTCCATCAACCTCAGGAGCTAGAAACTGAGTTCTCCCGACGGCGTTCCCATTTGATTCAACTCGATCAATTAAAATCTCAAACCGCCTTCCTGTCAAACTGGCTAGAAACCGCGCCGAAACTTTTTGCTGAGCTTGAAGCAGCCGTTTTTGACGTTCCTTTTTAATCGATTCTCTAATATTCGGTCTTAGCTGGTTTGCGGAAGTCCCTTCCTCAGCACTATAAGAAAAAACACCAACATGCTCAAAATGTCCCTCCGAGACAAAATCAATTAATTCACCAAATTCAAGTTCGCACTCCGAAGGAAAACCGGCGATAAAAGTCGTACGTAATACGATTCCCGGGATCAACTCTTTAATTTTCAAGATAATATCCCGGATTTGTTCTTTGGAACCCGGCCGGTTCATCAATTTTAACAGCCGGGAATTGATATGTTGCAATGGTAAATCAAGATATTTACAAATCTTAGGTTCTTTAGCGATAAACTCCAAGAGATTATTGTCGATTCCGGTTGGATGAGCGTAAAGAAGCCGGATCCAGTGTGGATTTCCGGTGGTGATAATTTCTTCCAACAAGAATTGAAGGCTGGTTTTAACCGGTAAATCAAAGCCATACCTGGTAATATCCTGAGCGATAATATTAATCTCCCGAACCCCGTTTTGAACCAGTTCGGATACTTCGGTAACGATAGCCCGCGGATTGCGGCTTTGAAATTTACCTTTAATCAATGGAATGGCGCAATACGAACAGCAATGATCACATCCTTCGGCGATTTTGATGTAGGCGGTGTGAGATAGTGTCACTTGATGGCGCGGCAGGTTCTCATTATTAATAAAAGGAGCACCATTTATCCCGGATAGCTTTTTCGAGGAATCCTTAATCAACTGAAGTATTGTGCCAACTCCGCCCAAGCCGATCCAATGATCGACTTCGGGAATTTCACGGGCCAGTTCCGAAGCGTAACGTTGAACCAAACAACCGGCTACCACCAATTGAGTGCATTGACCTCTATCCGGACATTTATATTGAATCATCTCGAAAATTGTATTAAGCGACTCTTGTTTGGCGGTTTGAATAAAACCGCAAGTATTAATCAATATTAAATCAGCTTCCGCGAAATTCATGGTTATTTGCCACTGGTCCTTTTTAAATTGACCCAGCATGATTTCGGTATCCACCAGATTTTTGGCGCAACCCAATGAGATAACCGCGACTTTAGACATTTATCCCCCACATCCCTAAAACGGAGTGAAAAACTCTAATTCTAAACAGTTAACCACTTTTTAAACTTTTATGATAAATATTCCGGGTACAAATACCGGTAAATCTTCTTTAATACCATAATCTTTACCAGATACTTCTTGGTTTCCTGAAAAGGTATTTGATCAACCTTTACGGAATCTCCATCCCAAATACCCCGGGACAGCCAATCTGAAACATAACGGCTACCGGCGTTGTATGAGGCCAACGCCAGGTAATCGTTTTGGTTATACTGATGACGCAAATAAGCAATATACCAAATCCCAACTTTTAAGTTTTTATCCGGGTCCAGAAGATCCCCGGCTGAAAAATCACGCCACATCATTTGTTCGGCAACCCACAAGCCGGTCTCGGGCATGATTTGCATTAGTCCCAAGGCGCCTTTGTGGGATTTCGCCTCCGAATTAAACCGGCTTTCAACAAAAATAACGGCACTGATCATTGCCGGGTTTACTTGATTACTCCTGCAATAGGTTGCAATTTTGGTCCCGTAATCCAATATAAAGAATATCCGCAAAACCGGTTTGTGCCATATTAAAAGCAGGAATAAGACTAACAGCATCCAGCCACTAGTGAATCGACGCGCGTTAAACGACCACCTTTACAACGGTCCCTTGTCTGGTAAACCAAGGTCCTGATTCAACATCTTTACCAATCTGATCACTTCAAGCTTTAAATCATCAAACCCCTTATTATTATAGATAATTATCGCCGTTTTTCCTTCTTTATCGGGTATCATAAACTGATTAGCCAACCGGCTTTCCGCTTCCGTCCGGCTCAAATTACGATATTTGATTAAACGTTCCAGCTGTAACTTGGGGTCGGCACTAACTACCCAGATAACATCAAATAAATTCGCCGCACTTTCAACCAGTAATGGGATTTCAACGACGACCAATCGGATATTCTCCATGGTATAACGCCGGATTAACGTTTTAATAATATCGATAATCACCGGGTGAGTAATATTTTCCAACTTTATTTTGGCATTTGGGTTGGTAAACACGATTTTCCCTAGTTCCCGGCGATTTATCCGTCCCTCGACGGTTAAAATTTGCGAACCGAATTCCCTGACGATCTCAGTATAGACTTGAGTTCCTGTTTCCATTTCCATTTCCTGATGAGCGATCTGATCCGCATCGATTGTGATAATCCCCATATTATGTAAAATAGCGGCAACGGTTGATTTACCACATGCAATTCCTCCGGTAAGCCCAATCACCTTAATCCCAATCACCTTCGATCCGTTAGAGTTTTTGACAAAACGGGCAAAAATGGGTCCCTCTTCCACCGAAGTTAATTTTAACAATCATATTGCGGCATTTAGGACAAGGTAATCCTTTACGGCCATATACTCGTAAATACTCTTGATAGGAACCGGGATTTCCTTCACCATCAAGGTAATCCCGTTTAGTGGTTCCCCGGTGTTGAATTCCTTCCGATAAAACCTGTTGAATTGCTCGATATAAGGACTCAAACTCTTTTTCATTCAAGGAATCAACCGGCCTGGCCGGATGAATTCCGGCTAAAAATAAGGCTTCATCCGTATAGATATTCCCGAGACCTGCAATAATGTTTTGGTTTAACAAGGCTTTTTTTATGGCCAACTTTCGACCGGCCAGCCTTTTATGGAGGGTATCGGTTGAAAATCCCTTATCCAAAGGTTCCGGTCCCAAATGAATCAATGAAGCCGGAGGGGACTCATCTAAATATAAAAATATTTTCCCGAATTTACGTTGATCCCGGAAGCGGAGTTCATGATCGTTATCCAGGTAAAGCCGGAAATAAACCGCATTCTCCAGGGTGGAATCCGCCCTGGTAACGGTTAATTGTCCGGTCATCCGCAAATGAATGGCCAAGGTGAGCCCACCCGACAATTTAACTAATAAATATTTCCCGCGCCGGTTAAGATCAATTATTTTTTGTCCGGTAACCCGTTTCCAAAAATCCGCTGGAGTTTGATACAAAATCATTTTGGGAACGGTAATTTCACCACCTACAATGATTCGCTGCATCAACTTGGGTTTAAGCATCCGTCGAATCGTTTCCACTTCAGGCAATTCCGGCATAAAAAAGTTCCTCCTTGCCTAACCCGTGGCTTTGAGCTACCCTAACTTAATCCGGTCTTACACGCAAGAAAGAGTACTTTATAGCACCAGGTCAGGTCCAACTACTTTTAGGTCGCCCCAATTGGTTCCGATCTTGAAATCAACCACCAGTGGAACCGAAAGGGTTACCGCTCCTTCCATTTCTTGC
>JBJKPO010000005.1:0-13462 GCA_046706235.1 Bacillota bacterium
TTAGCGACCTTGGGTTGCAAGATGGTTTGCTAATCAGTGACCCCCTTTTTGTAAAAAACGGTTTAGCCTCTGAAATAATCAATTATTCACAAGGAACATTGGTGGACGTTTTTGCGGATCTGATTCCCAATCCTACCGTACGGAATGTTGATGACTGTGCGTTGGTGATTCGTCGAAAAAAAATCCGATTTGCAGTGGCCCTCGGCGGGGGGAGTTCCCTCGATTGCGCCAAGGCGGCCTGTTCGGTCTGTAAGACTTCTTATCCAATCGCGGAATTTCACAGCGGAAAAAGAAAATTTGAAAATAATTTCATTCCTCTGATAGCCATACCGACTACCTCGGGAACAGGCAGTGAAGTTACTTCGGTGGCCGTTCTTTCCGACCCTGAAAGAGGAATTAAAGCGCCGCTGGTGTCGGATAATTTTTATCCCAAGTGCGCGATTATCGACCCTGACCTGACTTTGACAATGCCTCCGGCGGTTACCGCCTCAACCGGGATGGATGCGCTGGCGCATGCCCTGGAAGGTTTTTGGAGTAAGGGCCATCAGCCTATCTGTGACGCTATGGCGCTGCATGCGGCCAGACTGGTATTTGAATACTTGGTACCGACATACCGGGACGGAAGCAATCTTGAATCCAGGGAGAAAATGAGCGAAGCTTCGGTGATGGCGGGCCTGGCATTCGGAATTCCGAAAACGGCCGGTTCCCATGCCTGTTCTTTCCCATTAACCAATATATACCATCTGGCTCATGGTGAAGCCTGTGCCTTTACCTTGGACGCGTTTACAAGAATAAATGCGGAGGCTGAAGGGAGTAGACTTCATGGTTTTGCAAGAATGCTAGGGTTTCGCGATGCTTTCAAAATGGCTGACCGAATCGGTGCAATGAAGCAGGCCATGAATATGAAAATCACCCTCCGGGATGCCGGGATTCCCGAAGACAAACTTGAGGAATTGGCCGTTTTAAGCCGGCACCCAAACATGCTTAACAATCCTGTACCCATGGATTTGCCAAAGATATTGGCGATGTATTTAAGCTTGAGAGTAAAATGAGTATTTTGCAAAGTATATTGTTCGGACTGGTTGTATTGATAACTCATTTTTTAGAAGGAATTACCGGCTTTGGGTGTACGGTTTTAGCGCTTCCCTTCGGAATTTCGCTTGCCGGAGTCAAGATAGCCGTGCCGGTACTTGTAGTTATCGCATGGGTACTTGCCTTATACATTGTGATTATTGATTTTAAAAAAATCGTCTGGAAGGAATATTTTAAGATAGTGGCTTTTGTCATTCTGGGACTTCCAATCGGAATGTGGCTTTTCAGCAGTATGCCGGATGCAATCCTTAAGAAACTGCTGGGGTCTTTTATGATTATGATCGCTTTACGAGGGCTTGCCGTTGCCTTTAAAACAAGAACCGCCGTTAGTTATTCAGCTGCCGTCACTGATAACTTCCCAGGGGAAACCAAAAAAATATCGCGGCCAAAATACTGGCTCAATTTGCTTCTTTTTCTGGGAGGTATCGTCCACGGGGCTTTTGGTTCCGGTGGGCCACTGGTAGTTATTTATGCCGCCGGGGCGCTTCCCGCCAAAAGTAATTTCCGGGCGACGCTTTGTGCTCTCTGGTTTACCCTTAATTCAATTATAATTATTAGATACATCAGCCAGAGTGTGCTGACTGTCCCGGTTATCAAATTGATCCTCTGGGCCCTCCCATTTTTGGTTATCGGCATGATCCTGGGAAATATCGCTCATGACAGGATCAAAGAAAATGCATTTATAAAGTTGGTTTATGCGGTATTACTGGTGTCCGGGTTTTTCATGTTTATATAACTGCTGATACCAATTCGCTTTTCAAAAGTTTTTTCTAATTCTAATGCCTTTTCTTGTCTTCGTGACTTTGTGCCTTTATGTGAGATACCTGTTTTAATAAAATAGAAACAAAGTGAGGTGGACTTGATGAATACTGTAGAAATAAAGATGTTGGAGGTCAAAGCCAAAGAAATCAGAAAAATAACTCTTAAAATGTTGGCCCACTTAGGCATAGGACATGTGGGAGGAGCCATGTCGATAGTCGAGGCGGCGGTGGTCCTTTATTACAAAGTAATGAAATTGAATCCACAGGACCCAAAATGGAGTGGGCGGGACCGATTTATTCTGTCCAAGGGACACGCAGGACCGACAATTTATGCTATTTTGGCTGATAAAGGCTTTTTTGCGGAAACGGAACTCGATACACTAAATAAACCGAATACTAATTTACCCAGCCATATGGATATGAATAAAACCCCGGGGATCGACATGACTACCGGCTCGTTAGGGCAAGGATTTTCAACGGCTATCGGGCAGGCGTTAGGTTCAAAGTTGAAGAAGGATGGTGTGACAATCTATACGCTCATTGGTGATGGCGAGTCGGATGAGGGCTTAATATGGGAAGCCGCCATGTGTGGCGCACATTACCAGCTGGATAACATCATTGCCTTTACCGATTATAACAAGGCGCAATTGGACGGGCCACCCGAAAAAATTATGGGATTGGAGCCATTAAAGTTAAAGTGGGAATCCTTCGGCTGGCATACCCAGGAAGTGGACGGGCATGATGTTGAAGCCATTTACAATGCAGTGATATCCGCCAAAGAAGTAAAAGACAAGCCTTCAATGATCATCCTCCATACAGTAAAGGGGAAAGGCGCCTATTTCTGTGAGGGAAAAATCGAATCGCACAACATGCCGATAACCCGGGAACAATATGAAAAGGCTTTGGAATTGTTAGATTCTAATCCTTAAATATTGCAAAAGTAAATTTGCAAAGGGTGAAAGAATATGAAAGATGCAATGGAAATGAGACAGGTTTATGGAGAAACCCTCGTCAAACTGGGAACGGAAAATCGAAAAATTGTAGTGTTGGACGCGGATTTAATGCGTGCTAACGGTACGATGGTATTTAAACAAAAATTTCCCGAGAGAACATTTGATATTGGGGTGGCGGAACAGAACATGGTTTGTATTGCCGCGGGATTATCAGCTTATGGATATATTCCTTTTGCGGCCACGTTTACCCCTTTTGCCACTAGAAGAGTTGCAGACCAGGTAATGCTGTCGGTCGCTTATGCAAAACAAAATGTAAGGATCGTAGGCACCGACCCGGGGGTTACTGCCGAATTAAATGGCGGCACCCATATGTGTTTTGAGGATGTGGGAATCATGCGGACGATCCCCGACATGACAATCTTTGAACCTGTAGATGCAACCCAACTGGAGAAAGCCATTCCGCAGATCGTCGATCATTATGGTCCGGTATATATTCGCTTATTTAGAAAGCAGGCGTATAAAGTATTTGATGCCAGTTACCGATTCAAATTAGGGAAAGCCGATACTATTATTGAGGGTAAAGATGTGGTGATTTTTGCCACCGGAATTATGGTCAAACATTCGTTGGAGGCGGCGGAAGCCTTAAAACAGGAAGGTATCAGTGCCAAAGTTGTAAATATCCACACTATCAAGCCTTTGGATGTTGAGGGGGTTGTGAAGGCAGCTAGTGAAACCGGCGCCGTGATCACGGCTGAAAACCATAATATACTTAATGGGTTGGGCAGCGCAGTGGCTGAAGCGTTTGTAGAGAATTGCCCTGTGCCAATGAAGCGGATTGGAATAAAGGATCGATTTGGTGAAGTTGGGATGCTGGATTACCTGGAAAAGCGTTTTGAATTAACGGCTGTGGATATAGGCGTGGCGGTAAAGGAAGTAATATCAAAGAAACGGTTAAAATAAAGGAGGAGTCAGCTGAAATGAAAGTGGCAATTGCAGGCGAGGTTTGTTCTTATCCATTGATGAAACTGGTCAAAGAGCATTTGATCGCGAAAGGTTATGAGGTATTGGATTTGGGGATGACTGATGAAAAAGAACCAAAGGTCTTTTATGAAACAGCACCGCGGGTGGCCCGCACGATCCAGAACGGCGAAGCCGAACGGGGCATCTTAATGTGCGGCACCGGGATGGGGGTCTGCATTTGCGCTAATAAATTTAAAGGAATATATGCCGGATTGGCGGAGTCGGCCACCACCGGGGAACTGCATTATGTGATTAACCGGACTAATGTAATCTGCATGGGCAAATGGATTGTCGGTGAAAAAGTGGCCCTCGACATCGTGGATCGCTGGCTGAACGCCACCATTGGACAGGGATTCAACGAGGAACGGAAACGGGTTCAAGCCGATGGATTTCAAAAAATCAAAGAAATCGAGGACGAAAATTTCAAATAAGTTCGGACATTCTTTCCTGGGACCGGCGGTGAGCCGAGCTTGACCCTGCCTTGCTTTACATAACGTTCATGATTTTCGTTCAGTAAATCTACGGCAGGCTTCAGAATATACCATGTATATGAGGGAATGCCGAGGCACACCAGGTCAGGTGCCGATAATGACGGTGCCGTCGGCAAACGTGCGTTTTACTGCAATTTTAGTATGCCTTTGATAAATCTGATAAGCCTCATCCTGTTCTTGTGCCGTAAAACCCTGGTAAATTCCTGACTGGATGATATAGGCCGAGTTGGAGATGACGGTGTAATCGGGAGATACTCGCATTAGGTATTCCTCGTTGGCGCTGTCCAGTGCGCCGTGGTGGCTGGCGCAAAGTATCCTGATATTGGCTATGTCGCGGGTTTTCGCGATGCGTCCCAGCACATGGCGGGTCGCATCACCGCTGAATATTATCTCCTTTGGGTTGTCCGGGGTTGACATCAGGACCACGAGACAACCGTCATGCAGTCCGCTGGTTTCGTCATTATTGATTTCAGCGGTCGGGTTCAGGGCATAAAAACTGCTGCCGCCGATAATGAGGAATGGGCCGTTCGAGCTTACCGCGCCATGTATCTTAGTACCTTCCGCAGTCAGTCTGTCAACCAGCTTTCCGCACTTTTGCCATTGTTCAGGGTCGATGCTTGTATCGTCCGGTCTTCGTTGCCATGAGCTTTCCCATACCTCCCCGACGCGGATATTGTTGTCGAGCAGCGCCTGTATGCCGTAATAATGGTCGAAGTGCCTGTGGGTCAGGATCAGCGCGTCGACAACGCCACCCGGAAGGTGGCGGGCTATTTTTTCATACGGTCCCCCGGGGCCGTCATCTTCGAAGCAGTCGACCATGACGACTTTGTTTCTGAGATACAAGATAAAAGTGTCGCCGAATCCGATATTCAAAAATTTGTATATGTTTTTCATCTGCTATGCGGGCCTGATCCCCTTTTGCGACGTTTGGTGCTTTCCCGAGTATTTAGCCTTGCGATACTTGGTACGGAGCGCATACAATCCTTCCGGATCGTATTGAGGATTACGCTTAGAGGCGAATTGGTTGTTGGCAATGCGTTTGCCCAGTTCGTCTCCCAGCTGCTCCATGTAGGTATAGGTTGCGTCATCTTTATACGTATCCGAGGCGATTTCTTCTTTGAGCTCGAACTGGAAGCGGCGGAAGTCGATGGCTTTAGTTCCTGGGTTCTCGAGAATGTCAAGCGATTGAGAACGAATGGTATCCGCGCAGAACAGACACGGTGCATTGCCGGCCCAATCTAAACCGCGCCACTCGGCCGGTGAATGGTACTGTCTCTCGAAGTTCTCGGCGTTCAGCCAACCAGTGCCGAAGCTCAGGATGCTGACTTCCGATGGCCTGTAGCCGCGAAACACGGTCGCTTCCTTAGCGACGACATATGCCGGGTTGCCATAGCTGCCAAATCCTCCGTCAGTATAGTACTTCCGTCCGTCTTCGTTTCGCGTCCAAACCGGCAGGGCAGGCGGCACGGATGAGGAAGCCAGGATGGCCTCCCAGAGTTTCCACTGGCCGTCAGCCGGACTATCGGATTTAAGAAAGTGGGTGCGCCGTTCGGTGATATTGACCACGGTCAGAATCAATGCCTTGTTGGGGCCTATCCGTTCGTTCAAGTCGGCCAGCGTGAAATCGGGGTTGCCGGTCTGGTCCCCAATTACCTTTTTCAACACGCTAATCAGTTTCTGGTTGGAATACCAGGAGTGCCGAACAACAGTGATAATCAGCTCAAAAAACTGTTTGAAGGGAAGCCAAGTGGGCGTCAAAGGAGGAAACACCTGCTGGCCGAATTCTCGATAGAAAGAAGCGATCGTGCCCGCCTCCATGCCTATAGCGAGTATTCCCGTGAGGATAGCGCCGGTTGAGGTGCCGGCCAATATTTTGATCTGCGGATGGTTAATGAGCGGTTTACAGCCCAGCTCGGTTTCAAGGGTCATCAGCGCCCGCGCGATGATCAAGCCTTTAATCCCGCCGCCATCGATAGCGATGCCGGTATTTATTCGGAGAGGGTTCATAGTCATGGTTTTTACCTCCTGTTGAGTTCGTTACTTATTGGCTATCTTTTGTATATTTATTTTTCAAAAGGATTATCGGCTAGTTTGTTAAAAAGATTTATTTTAACTTATCTAGAATAAGAAGCCGAGCGGGGATTGATAAACTCCAACGTATCTGGCTTGGCAAGTTTAAGTGTACATTATCAAATAAGAACGCAAATCAAATACCCTCCGAAGCCCGGAAGGGTATTTAATTTATTAAGGATAATTAACCTTGCTATCGGCAAATATTAGCAGTAAAATTTATAAGGTATGAAAATCAGGGAGAAATAGTTGATGAACATCAAATATAATAATCCATTTTCTGCTTTAAAACATAAGAACTTTAGATATTATTGGATTGGTATGTGTATTTCGCTAATTGGGACCTGGATGCAAAATATTGCCCAACCCTGGCTTGCTTATACATTGACGAAATCGCCGTTTTTGTTAAGTCTCATTGGTACCCTGCAATTTACCCCGATGTTGTTGTTTTCCTTGATTGCCGGAGTTTTTATCGATAAGTTTTCCAAAAAAAAGATATTAATTTTTACCCAATCAGCCTCATTGATTATCACCTTAATTTTAGCGCTATTGGTATGGACAAAAAACATCCAATACTGGCACATCGTAGTGTTGGCAACTGCCTTGGGCGTGGTTAATGTACTGGATATGCCGACCCGACAAGCTTTTGTTATTGAGTTGGTTGGTAGAGAAGATTTGATGAATGCAATTGCATTAAATTCATCTGTTTTCAATGTTGCCAGGATTATTGGCCCGGCTCTCGCGGGAATATTAATGGGATACGCCGGCATCTCGGTGTGCTTTTTTATAAATTCCATAAGCTTTGCCGCCGTTGTTATCAGTTTAATATTTATTAAACCCGTGGCAATACACAATGGACTACGGAAAAACAGCAGAATATTCGCGAACATTAAAGATGGACTCAAATATATTTATCAAAACGAGGTCCTTTTTAATACCATTTTAGTTATGATTATTGTCGGAACTTTTGCAATGAATTTTAATGTGTTGGTTCCGGTTTTCGCCAAAGAAGTATTAAAACAACGGGAAGCCGGTTTTGGTTTTCTAATGTCCATGATAGGGCTTGGTTCGTTTGTGGGGGCAATGTTGGTGGCTACAATAAGCAAGTCCGGTTCTAATAAGTTAATCAAATTCATTTTATTTGTCGTACCGGTGGTAATTGGGTTTTTTTTAACCGGTACCGGCTTGACCAAAAATTATTTATTAACCGGACTGGGCTTGGCGATGTCCGGACTTACTTTTGTATCGTTTGGTTCTACCGCCAATTCCACCATGCAGCTTAATTCGACGGACGAATATCGCGGCCGGGTAATGAGTGTGTATACTTTAGTTTTTGCGGGATCGACGCCGATTGGCAATCTGTATGCCGGCACTATAACGGAACATTTTGGTTCCGGTGTGGGATTTGAAGCGTGCGGACTCATTATTATTCTGTTAATGCTTCCCTTATATGTCTACCGGGCCAAAAGAAGAACCAATACTTAGCTAATATTTTTTGATTTGGGTTTACAATCCTAAAAAAAGCAAAGAATAATTGGAGAATTAGTTATAAAAGGAGAATAAACAGCCCGCGCGGCATCTACGGAGCCGGGTCCGGCTCATTATATGGATGAATAGCAAAAATAAAAATAGTTTTTCTAGAAATGCGAGGGTTAAAGCCAAAGACCGGTTATTAATTTTTCTGAACCATTATTATCATTATCATCTTGCCCTTTTCTTAATCCTCGTCACAAGTCTGATCGTATTTCTGGAAATCTTACCCCCCTTAATCCGCACCGCTCTTTTTCGGGGATTATCAAATCACCGCTATTTCGCCGGTACACTCGTGCTTTTTATCTTGCTTGCGCTCTCCTTGCTATGGACAACCGGTCAGCGGATCGATGTCTGGATTTTTCAGTATTTCAACTTCAAAGGGAAACGCCCCCGGTGGCTGGATAACACTATTTTAGGACTTACTCAAATTGGTAACGGCTTTTTTAGCATAATCCTCGGCTTGTTTTTATTTTTATTCAGCAATTATTATTTAGCGTATGAGCTTATTTTCGGTACATTAACATTGTTATCCCTTGTCGAAATCATTAAGACCATTATTCACCGGTCAAGGCCATTTACCGATATTGTCCAGGCAAGGTTAGTCGGGCCGCTTCCCCGGGGCCGCTCTTTCCCCAGCGGGCATACCAGTCAAGCGTTTTTTTTAGTAACTCTGCTAATTCATCATTTTCAAATTAGCTTTTGGGTTTCCCTGTTTTTTTACTTGGCGGCGGTACTAGTGGCATTAACCAGAATGTATGTAGGCGCTCATTACCCCCGCGACATTTTTGCCGGGGCTATCCTGGGTAATGCCTGGGGTTTATTAGGCGTTATTGTCGATGCTCATTTCTACTTATAACTTGAGCCCTGATCTTTTTAAATCCGGGTTAATGGAGATCCTAGCGGATATGCCAATATCATACCAAGCAACCGGTTGTAGTTATTTTCGTTTTTTATAATAACTGCCAGATTGCAATACCTATCAAGGTAAGTCCGGGAATATAGTTTAATTTAGGAGTGACAAATCGCGATAATGTTTTGTAGCCCAACAAAGATCCGACCCACATGGCGATTACCTCGGATACTTGTAATAAGATTACTGTCAGTATAATTGGAAACCCGGCGACTGCCAAACCGACGGCTTCGGCAAAGTCATCGATTCCGAGGGACGCTCCAAGGTAGACATATTCCCAAATACTGATTGGTTTTACCCATTTGGGATGTTCGAATTCGTGGATGGGCTTGTTGCGATCCTGCCATGCCTTAAAAATAATCCAGCACCCTAAACCTGCTAATAAGACGAAACTCAAGTATGTTTTAATTTGATCGTTAAAGAGTGAGCCTAAATACTTGCCCAAGAACATGAAAATATACAACGAAGAAGCGGATCCAATAACTACAAACAGCAAGTTTTTAAATGGAATCGTGGTTTTCCTTAGTCCGTAAGAAACTCCCGCCGCAAAATCATCGATACTTAATAGAAGCGACAAAAAAAAGATTTGAATAAATTTAATAAAGATCATTCCTTGCCTTTCCTCCTTTCCGAAGTCATAGTTATTATACGGGACGATATCCCGAAGGGTGAATGTTTCGGCAAGTAAAACGGTAATTCAAATCGCGGCTTTTTGATTATCCGGAAGGGGAACTCATTTGTTGATGGAAGATAATACAGGTGATTTTTTAGTTATATAAACATTTTTTCGAAATAGGGGGCGCCGTATATGGAAATCGATTCCGGAGTATATCTGCTTGAGGGAATAAAGGGTGCAAATTGTTATTTGATAGCGAGTAGTGAAGGATTGTATCTGATTGATACCGGAATGCCGGGAAACGCAATTGAAATTATCCGGCAGATCCGGCCCGATGTTCTTCTCAAAGATAATGAAACGGCTGGACCGTTTAAGGTAATTCACACGCCGGGACACACCGAGGGAAGTGTCTGTTTTTATTATGCTTTAAAAAGTATGTTGTTCGCGGGCGATGCCCTTCGAACGGATAAACAGGGAAACCCTTGTTTTTCGCCACCGGTCATGAACTTGAATAATGCTCAAGCGATCCGGTCGGTGGGGAAACTCAAGGCACTAGATTTCCGGGTAATGTTGCCCGGCCATGGTAGACCGTTACTTGAAGACGCTTCGAGCAAGATAGCCAAGTTAGACGGTTTTGGCGGTTGAACCAATACATTGAGGCCCGGTTTTACTCGTGGTAACTTATGATCCAAGTAAAAGAGCGCCGGCCTCCGAGGGTGATTTTCTAGGCATCATTAGTCTTGGTTGTCTGATGGAAAACATGTGGCTAATGGCCAATTCGCTGAATATCGGGGTTCATATCCTGAGTTCCCTCAGTGGGAATGGAATCGAAACCGAGGTAAAAGAGATACTGAATATTCCTAAATCCCTGAAGATCGCCTTTTCGGTCCGTTTGGGTCATCCAACTACACCGGTTAATTATTTAAGAGTGCGCCGCGATCGGGAGGATTTTACTCATTATAACCGGTATGGGGATAAAGATTTTTAGCCGGTTAACCTTAAATTTCTTGCATTAAGTAAATATCTTATGTTAAGATATATTTGGTTGGGATCCTTTTCCGGATTGATTTTTATATTTCAGTCCAAGCGGAAAGTCATCCTTATTTTTTCTTTTACCAAGGATAATATTGGAAAAGATTGAGGGTGGTTTCGATAAAACGTTACAATGGAGAAAGATTGGCTTTGTTCGATTTTGACGGGACCATCACCAGGAAGGATTCCATAATCGATTTTATTTTTTTTTCCGTGGGGAAGTTTCAGGCAATAACCGGTTTAGTTTTACTAAGCCCGATAATTATCGGGTATGAATTAAAAGTAATTAATAACGGCCGATTAAAAGAAACCATTTTTAAATTTTTTTTTAAAGGCTGGCCGGCAATCAAATTTAATCAAATTGCTTTGCGGTATTCCGAAAATCACCTGCCGCGGCTAATCAGGCGAAAAGCCTTACAACGAATAAAATGGCATCAAGCCCAGGGACATACGGTGGCAATTGTCTCGGCGTCATTGAAAAACTGGCTGGAGCATTGGTGCCGGGAACATAGTTTATTACTTATTTCCAGTGAGATCGAAGTTAAAGACGATTTATTAACGGGTAGGATATCCGATTGTTACGGCAGCGAAAAAGTTGCCCGGATAACTGCTGAACTTGATTTGGGGAAATATAACTTTATTTATGTTTATGGCGACAGCAACGGCGACCTGGAAATGCTCAAATTGGCCAATAAACAGTATTATCGAAATTTCCGTTGACTAGGCGTTTCATTGCTTTATTATGAATTTAGCGGTATAATTTAATATAGAAAAGAAAAGGATGGTATTTTGTAGATGAAGATTCGCTAATTCAGCCGGTATCAATAAGATTAAGAAAAGAGCCATGCTCTTATTTAGTGCTGGATTAGCTTCGAATAAACTTAACGGCAAATTTAAGTTTACAATTTTTGCATGTTTATTTGATCTTTCCGGCAACTTTTCGAAGTGAAAGGAGAGATTTTTTATGCTTATTTTAGAGGCCGGTAATATAAAAAAATACTATAGTGACAGGTTGATTATAGGGTTTGATGAGTTTAAAGTCTATTCGGGTGATAAAATTGGTATTGTGGGTCAAAATGGTTCGGGTAAGACAACCCTGCTTAACATTTTGGCAAATGAAATCAAACCGGATGAAGGTTTTGTAAAGCGGTATTGTGATATAGCATATATTCGACAGTTTTCCGATGAGATGATCGAGGCCCAACCAAAGATGGTAAAAGAATTAAATTTATCGGATCAAAGAACATTCAGTGGAGGTGAAAAAGCTAGAATAAAAATCGCCAATGCCTTTAGTAAAGGGAAGTTACTGCTATTAGCCGATGAACCCACTTCCAATCTTGATTATAAAGGTATTGAGTTGTTAAAACAAAAGATTTCTATGATGGATTCCTTTTTCTTGATAAGTCATGACCGGCACTTACTCGACAGTCTATGTAATAGAATTATTGAAGTCAAAAATGGGAGACTAAACTTCTATAACGGTAATTATTCCTTTTACAAAGAGCAAAGTGAAATTGAGCATGAACATGCCTTGAGAGAATATGAACAATATATAACTGATAAAACGAATCTGGAAGAGGCGGTGAAAGACAGGCAAAATAAGGCTAAGTCCATTAAAAAAGCTCCCAAGAGGATGGGAAATTCCGAAGCCAGACTTCATAAACGCAGGGCGAACGAGAAACAAGAAAAAGTAAACAATGCGGTAAATAGTTTAAAAGTACGGATTGAGAAGCTTGCAGTTAAAGAAAAACCACCAATACTTCCCGGGATAAAATTAGATTTTGCATTAACCGATCCACCTAAAAATAAAATTGTTATTTCTGCCGAGAAAATAACATTCAGTCATGGCAGTAATCAAATTTTTACTAATACCGGATTTACAGTTTATAACGGTTTAAAAACCGCTTTATGGGGAGAGAATGGAACGGGCAAGACGACTTTGTTAAATATGATTAGTAGTAAACAGAATACTGCGATACGGATTGTTCCAAAGGTAAAAATAGGATATTTTTATCAAGGCTTTGAGAATTTGGAATCCAATAAATCCGTATTGGAAAATGTAATGAAGGAAAGTATTCAGACAGAAACGGTTGTTCGAACGATACTGGCGCGATTACTCATTTTTGCGGACGATGTTCACAAAAAGGTTGAGATGTTGAGCGGAGGAGAAAGAATAAAAGTTTCTTTCGCCAAACTGTTTGTTTCGAATAATAATGTCCTAATTTTAGATGAACCCACAAATTATCTGGATATCCAATCCATAGAAGCCTTGGAGAAGGTACTTTGTGATTATGAAGGCACGGTTTTATTTGTTTCTCACGATAGATCATTTATAAATGCCGTTGCCGACAAATTGTTTATTATTGAAAACCGGGAAATAATTGAGTTTGATGGGAACCTTCAAGATTTTGAAGCTAAAAAACAAAAATTAAAAATGGAAGCGAACAACAACGATCAAATTATATTGCAGTTGAAAATAGCGGAGGTTTTGGCAAAGCTATCCCAACCAAATGCTAACAAGGAAGTTTTAGAAGCGGAATATCAATGTTTAATAGCTCAACTTAAACAACTGACCGATGAATAATTTCATTGACAGGAAATTAAAAAAAGAAAGGATGACCGAAATGAAAATAGCCGATTGTATCGAAATGCTTGAATTGCCGACACTTTTACCGGGGGGAGAAGGCATTATTAATCCAACGCTTATCTGGGATAACGAGACAGTTATTTTGCTGGACGCGGGGTTGCCGGGACAATTAGCCAAAATTCGGGAAGCGATGGAAAGGATTGGGGTGGCATTCGATAATCTTAGTAAAGTGATTATTACTCACGCTGATATTGATCATATCGGAGGCTTACCGGCGCTTTTAAACGAATTGCCCGGAAAAATCAAGGTTCTGGCCCATGAAGAAGAAAAACCGTATATTCAAGGAGAGAAGCCATCGCTGAAAGCAACCCCGGAAAACATGGCGAGACTTGAAGTA
>JBJKPO010000006.1:0-7194 GCA_046706235.1 Bacillota bacterium
ATGGTTTTACCGGGATAATAGTGATAAAGCGGCTTTTTTTCAATCGGATCGACGGCAATACTCGAAATCATCCCATAATTAGCGGCAATCAGCTTATCTCCTTCAAAATGCCGCACTTTACAAAACCCGGTTTTACCGGGTGAAATTCGGCAATCTTGCGGGCATAACCGGCAATGTAGTTTTCCTTCAGGAATTTTCTGGTAGTGTTGTGCTTCCGGCAACAATCGTTCACCTCCATAAAAAGTGACACATAATGCTAAATATAGGGGGTTTCAACCCTGGTTTCATCAAGGTCGTATTCGAGCTTCAGTTGATAAAAACCAGTATTTCTGCTTAGACTTCCAAACGGAGCGGCTTTTAGGACAGTTTTCCAATGATCGGACTTATATGACCAGGATCCGGAAACACCGATTATTAAACCATCTTTTCCATCTTGGAAGTAATAATCCAGTGAAGCGGCATACATACCCAAGCTTATCGCGGTCCGGCCGAAATTATGATTATATTTAACAATTAGTTTGCGTTCACACCGGCTCGCTAATTCTTCCTCGGGATCCTCCGTTTCATCGGGATCGTATTCCACCTCATTAGAATAAATCTTTTCAGTCAGGGCCAAATCGGTTTGCCAGTTTGATAAGGGATTAAACTCCCATTCAAAAAGCAGATGAAAATTTTGGGCGCGCCGTTTGGATTTATAACCTTGATCCCATTCCAATTGACCGCAATCCCATTTCCAGCGGAATTGATCATTGAATTTCTGATCTCCCGCCAAGGTCCAGGCCGCCTTCCAAAAACCGCGGGTAAAGCTGTTATCGCAAGGATAATTACCGGTCGCCTCACGGTACCCCAAGTTATAAATGAAACGGCGATCCGGTTTCCAGGTAACTCCTTGTTTGAGCGTTTGTCGCTTCGAAGTATACCACTCGGCCTCCGGATAGTTTTTATCGGCGTATGTATATTCCAGATTATACTGAAAATGATCCCGTTGATATTCAAACCCGGCTTGTTTTCGACTTTGTATATAGTAGTATCTACTATTATACCCCGGTAATGGCCCTCTTCTTCCGGAACTATACCCTAAATCTACCGCCCAACATTTATAAGGTTTCAGCTTATAATCAAACCCGGTTACATGGCTTTGATATTTAGTATTCCACTGATAGTTCAAATTGAAGGCCAGATTATCACTGATATAAGGAAAAACCAACCCCAGATCACATGAAGAATAATAACTATCGGTATTAGGTAAACAAAGTTTGAGATCGAAGCCGGACTCAAGCCACGGCCAATCACCACCGGCTTTTAATCCCAACGATGAAATAAAACCATCGGTTTGCCGCCATTTGGAATCCAATACGATTTTATCGAGGGTAATCCCCTCGTCGGCGGCGAAAATAATCCCGCTTGTAAAATAAATTCCCATCAACAAAATAATTAGATTTTTAATTCTCATTTTTTACTCCGAATTTTTTACGGAAATTATTCTGATTTCATAATTATTTTCCTCCTTGATAACCAACTTGTCATTTACTGTTCATCTTCTCAATCAATTTGTCATTTAAAGTTCATCTTCGAGCGCCGGCAGAATTCCCATGATAAAATCCCAGATTTCATTTGCCGAGTCAATAATGGACTCACTATCGTTCTCCCCCGGATCAGTATCCGCGAAAATGAGCATTTCTTCCTCAATCATTTCAAACTCCGGGTTCAATTTATGGGATTGAAAAAACAATGCTCGTAAATCACCTAACGGTTCTTGACTATTAGTAAACAGATAGGCTTTATATAAGTTGCTGATAGCTTGCCGGAGCATTTGATATCCGGCGGCTTTATTCTGGATAATTCTTTCTTCACCGGCTGTCAATAGCTTATCAGCCTCATCCAGTAAATCATCAATCGATTTCATCGCTTACCCCCATTCCTTGATTTACATGATTTATCAATGAAAAATCTTTCTTTTGCCACCGGCTTAAAACTTTTATATCCCGCGTTTTTTAATTATTTATAAACCATTTCTTGATTATTTATACTGCTGCTCCTTGTTAAAAACACTATGATAAGAAAGTCCTCCCTTCGAGTAAGGAGGACTTTCAATATTCGGCTGATTATTATCCAATAAAAACTTCGCGAAATATATGCTTTGTCGTATAATTCAACTACAGCCAACTACTATTACGATTCATTTGATTTAAAACTTATATCCTACTCCCAACTCGAAAGAAGTGACTGATGTTCCGCTACCCATTGAACCCAGAATACCGCCCCGGATATCGAGCTGTTTTGTAATATTATACTTCGCGCCGCCTTCGTATAATAAAATAAAAGCGCTGCCTACCATACCCGCGTCAAGCTCTCCTATTATCATGAGCTTCTTGTTTATTGAGGCGCCGCCGTTAACACCAATAAACGGATTAAGTCCTCCGCCGCTCGCTGATATTATCCCTCCCACTAAAGCCAGGGATGAATTTAATTCATATTTAACATCCAACTTGGTGGTATTGTTGCCTAATTGAGCTCCGACGGCGAAATCAGGCGTAAAACCATATTCTCCTCCAATCAAAAACGAACCTGCGCCGCCCGAAACAAATGCGGCGGTTAATACCCCATGACCTTTAGAAACAGAAGGGGTAGTTAATCCAAAAGATACTGCCGATAATGCGCAAAGCATTGTTAAGACTAATAATACCACTAACAGTTTTTTCATTATTTAACCTCCAAATTATTTTTTTGACCAATGAACGATAAAAGATATATTTATATTCGCGCCAAAATTAAATTATCCTTTTACTTAATGATAAGAAAATACAACGCGTTCTTTACCAAACTAAGGAATGCCGGACGTATCAAACCTTTAATTTACGATTGCAAATTTGTTATTTTGACGATAAAATTAAATTGGATCCGGCATTTATTAAATAAATCCGCAGAATGGAGTTGAGAAAGATGAGTAAAATCCCTTACAAGGTTTACCTGTCGGAGGAAGAGTTACCAAAGCAGTGGTATAACATTCAGGCCGATCTTCCCACGCCATTGCAACCGGGTTTAAACCCGCAAACCAAACAACCGTTGGGTCCCCAGGATTTAGCCGTTATCTTTCCAATGGACCTCATTATGCAAGAGGTCAGCACCGAACGATTTATTGACATCCCGGAACCGGTTCGTGAAGTATATAAGTCTTTCCGGCCATCTCCGCTTTGCCGGGCCTACCGTTTGGAGAAAGCTTTGGATACACCGGCTCATATTTATTATAAATATGAGGGCGTTACCCCATCCGGCAGCCATAAATTAAATACCGCCGTTCCCCAGGCTTTTTATAACAAACAAGCCGGCATTAAACGTTTAGCTACCGAGACCGGCGCCGGGCAATGGGGATCGGCCCTTAGTATCGCTGCTCAAATGTATGGGCTGGACTGCACGGTTTATATGGTTAAAATCAGTTACCAGCAAAAACCGTACCGGAAAGCTTTGATGGAAACCTTCGGAGCTAAAGTTATTCCCAGTCCCAGCATGTTAACCCAAGCCGGAAAAAGCATCCTGGCGGAAAACCCTGATTCGCTGGGCAGTTTGGGTATTGCCATCAGTGAAGCGGTCGAGGATGCCGCAACCCATAACGACACCAATTATGCGTTGGGAAGCGTGCTTAATCACGTGTTATTGCATCAAACCATTATCGGGCTTGAAGCCAAGCTTCAAATGGAAAAAGTCGGCGAGTACCCCGATGTGTTAATCGGTTGTTGCGGCGGCGGCAGTAATTTTGGCGGATTTAGTTTCCCCTTCTTGTATGATAAACTTAAAAGCGGGAAAAAAGTTAGAGCCATTGCCGTCGAACCGAAGGCTTGCCCGACGCTTACCAAAGGTAAATTCGCTTACGATTTCGGCGATACGGCTCAAATGGCGCCCATTGTCATGATGTACACCCTGGGCCATGCTTTCGTACCCCCGGGAATTCACGCCGGCGGTTTGCGTTACCATGGCGATTCGCCATTGCTCAGCCAGTTATGTAAAGACGGTTTTATTGAAGCCCAGGCAGTCCATCAGACCAGTGTTTTCAAAAGCGCGGTATTATTTGCTAAAAACGAGGGCATTCTTCCGGCTCCCGAATCCGCCCATGCCATTCAGGTCGCCATTGAGGAAGCCCAAAAATGTAAAGCGGCCGGTGAGGCCAAAGTGATTCTGTTCAATTTAAGCGGCCACGGCCATTTCGATTTATCCGCCTACGAATCATACGTGAGCGGCAGTTTGGAGGATTTCGAATACACTGACGAAATGCTGGAGAAAGGACTAAAGTGTTTGCCGGTGATCGGGTAAATAAACGATTCAAATTCTAAAAATAAAAGCCGTTTCGGATATTACTACGAAGCGGCTTTTATTTTCCGGCTGAGTTGATTTCATGTTTAGTATCGGTTTCAACCGATAAGCCTTTTACCAGCCACGAGTTTCAACCCGTGAATTGGGTTCGAAGCGTATCCCCAGTTATTTATATCCCAATTTACACCTCACGTATGTATTTCAAACAAAGTATAAATTTACGATTGCCCGGTTATCTTTTTAAACCCGAAAAAAGCAAACGTTCCATCATCGCATTCGGTTAACGTGTATGGCTCGAATTGATCGCCCCTTTTACGGCCAAACTTGTGATTACCAAACGGATAAATTTCAATATGCAGATTTCCGTTAAATCTAACAAACTCCCAAACACCATTATTTCTATACAACTCAATTTTTTTATTGAGATATACGCCCTCGTACTTTCGCGCAAGCTCCTCATCAATAGCTATTTCAGGCCTTTTTTGTGGAAGAACGGCCGCTTTTGACATAAAGATAATATCGGCAATTTGATTACCCAGCCTGTATTGATTGACAAAATCATTATTGGCAAGAATAATTATACATAGATCGTCCTCGAAAAAACTTTGCATGAAGGTCGATATCCCCAAGTGATCGCCGCCATGCGAATACCTGATTCTATGCTTCGAATCACGGCATAGACCATAACAGTATCCTCCCAACTTCTCGTTGAAAAAGCGTTTGTAGGTATCATTCGAAAGCAGGTTGCCGTTTTTTAAGCATTGATACCATTTAATTTGATCATAAAATCCACCCCTTATCCTAATAAAAACCGAAAACAGCCAGTTTAATATCGGTTTCAACCGATAAGCCTTCAACCAGCCATGGGTTTTAACCCGTAGCTGGATTGAATTACGACCCCGTCGACCGGTAATGCCTCACCCCGAACCGCCATGCAAACAGGCATGGAATGATAAACGCCATGCCTAAAAGCGGCATCATCAGATAGACAACCGGACTTCCCTCGACGCGGTCCAGCAAAAACTCCAACGGCAGATAATTAACGCATCCGAACGGCACGATGAACGTAAAAAACCGGGTGACCCACTTGGGCATGATATCGAGCGGATAACTAGCGTATTCTTTTACCCCATGGGTTAAAATGTTGGCAACTTCCAGTCCTTCAACCGTCCAGAAGGCCAGGGCGGCCTGCAGCATGTATACCCCGGAAATGATGCAAGTTCCCCCGGCAATCATATTCAGCAGAGTCAATATTTTTACTATGTTCCAATGAATGTTTATTCCCGATATCGCAATCCCCAGTACTAAGACTGATTGAATCAGATGTCCCAGCCGTTTGATATCGAATCCCGAACCAAGCACCTGGATGATTGTACCGCGCGGGCGGACTAAAACCCTGTCAAAACCGGCATTCTTGATCATGCCATCGAACTTGTCAAATCCGCGCGCCAGGCAGCTTGAAACGGCAAAACCGGCCCCGATAACCGCAAAACAAAGAAAAACTTCATAAACGTTCCAGCCTTTAATATTCCCAAAACGCTTGAATAACAAATATATCCCCGCGAACGCCGCAAATGGCGTCACGAATTGCGTAAATAATGTCATTATCAACGAAGACCGGTATTGCAGCTGTGATTTTATATGAATCAAAATATATTTAAAATATAACTTCATCAATCAGCCTCCCTGAATCACGATTCGCCGCGTAATACGGCGCATGATGCCGAACCCCGCTCCAATCAATGCCGCAATCCATACCATCTGTATTCCCACGCTCATTATTGCTTCATTGATACAGATATTCCCCGAATAAATCCTGAGTGGCAAATCCGCGGTCCAGCGGAACGGCATCAGATAACATACTTTCTGAAGCCATTCCGGCATCAACGGGACCGGGATGGTCATCCCCGAAAAAAATTCGCCCACGATTCCGATGAAAGCCATCGAACCCACCGGCGACATGGTTTTAAATACCGATAGATAAATCAGCATCGAGATCGCCACTAACAGTAGCGAACCTAAAAACATTGTGATTATGAACAACAAAAATGAAGCAACGCTATGAGGTAAAGATAGCTTGTAAGGCGCCGGTAACAAAACCGATACTATTATTATAGGTGAAAAGCGTAGCAACGCGCTGGATAAACGCCTCGATAATAATTTTACATACCAGAATCCATAGAGGTCGCACGGACGGCATAGTTCGTAAGAAATATTACCCGAAGTGATCATGTCAAATAACTCATAATCCCAATCATACAACATTATTAAAGCTAAAAAAGCCTGCTGCAGCCATATGTAAGTAACCAGCTGCGTCAAGCTGATGGCTGGGGCTTGAATGCCGCTGGTATAAAAGGCATGATAGATAAAAATCGCCATTACTCCCCAGAAAAATTGGGTCGCGAGTCCGCTTAAGGCAGCTGCCCGGTATTGCAACCCGTTTAAAAAACGAACTTTAAGCGCGGAAAGATACGGTCTCATATCTGATACTCCTTATATAAGTCCGCAATGACTTCTTCCACCGGACGGGTTTCAACTAAGCTATCATCGCGTGAATCATAACGGCTTTTTAAGTTGTTAAAGCTGCCGTCGAACAATATCCGTCCTTTCCCAATCAGCAGGATCCGGTCCGTCAAAGCTTCGATATCGCCCATATCATGGGTGGTCAAGATAACGGTAACTCCGTTTTCCCGGTTGATTTCCTTAATGAATCTTCGCACCGCCACCTTGGAAACCGCGTCCAGCCCGATAGTTGGTTCATCCAGAAATAAAATCCGGGGACTATGTAACAGCGAGGCGGTTATTTCGCAACGCATCCGCTGGCCGAGGCTTAATTGGCGCACCGGAGTTTCCAAAAAAGCATCAAGCTCCAGGATTTCGGTTAAC
>JBJKPO010000007.1:0-6154 GCA_046706235.1 Bacillota bacterium
TATGCGGCGATGTTCGGGGAATTGTCTTCCATTTCCAAGAAAGACGGCAGGCTGGAGGGGTATGCCAAGGATCCGGTATCGAGCGGGCTCGCGATGGAAGCCTTTATTCCTAAAAATTATTGGACGGATAATGGCGGAGAGGTATTTATCATGGGGGCCGGCGGGAGCGCCATCGCCATCGGAGCTTATTTGATGCGGGAAGAACATGGCGCCGACCGGCCGTCCAAAATAGTTGTCAGCAACCGGAGCCAACCCAGGCTGGATTCGATTCGCCGTATTTTCGACCAAATCAACTCCGGGATTGCGACCGAATATTACCTGACTCCCGAAATGGAACAGAATGACGCTATTTTGGAGAAAATCAAGCCGTATTCGTTGATCGTGAATGCCACCGGTCTCGGCAAAGATCGGCCCGGTTCGCCGTTAAGCGATGGGTGCCGGTTTCCGGCGGATAGTCTGGTTTGGGAGCTGAATTACCGCGGCGACCTTCGTTTTCTGCATCAGGCCAACGAACAAAAACCGGCCCAAAATCTTCAGGTGGAGGATGGCTGGATTTATTTTATCCATGGCTGGACCCAGGTGATTGTCGAGGTGTTTCATATCGATATCGATAAAGACATGTTTCGCAGGCTGGAGCAAATTGCCGATCAAATCAGGTGAGGACTAAAAAAATGACTGATAATTCAAGCAAGATTAATGCAGCGGTTCCGTTTTCAATTTATTTTGATTTATTGAGCGGTTTTTCTGATCGGCGCAATCCGACCCGGCGAAAACTGACGGCCATGGAGGGGATTTTTAGCGACGAATCCGCTTACCGGCAAGTTTTAGCGGAAGAAGATCCGTTAATCTATGAGTTTTACGAACTGGGATTGCCGGAACAGCCGGGCGATCTGGCCTTTGGAACCAGCATCACGTATCCGGGCCGGATCGGTAAAGAGTACTATATGACCAAGGGGCATTTTCATACTATCCTGGAGACTGCCGAAGTCTATTATTGTTTATCAGGCCGGGGTTATTTGATGATGGAAAATCCCGAAGGCGACTGGCATGCCGAGGAACTGGCCCCGGGGCGGGCGGTTTATGTTCCCAAGCGGTATGCCCATCGCAGCGTCAACACCGGTTGCGAACCGTTAGTTACCTTTTTTGTGTTCCGGGCCGATGCCGGGCATAACTACGGAACCATTGAAACCAAGGGGTTCCGTAAGCTGATCGTTATGGAAAGCGGGAACCCGGTCATTATCGACAATCCAAACTGGAAGCGCGGTGATCGGCCATGAAAATACTGGTTACCCCGACATCGTTCACCGGAGACAAACAATCCCCGGCCCGGGATTTGCTCACGAGTTTCACCACCGATATTGTCTATAATCCGCTGGGTAAACCCTTATCCGCCGGGGAACTGATTCCTTTGCTTGACGGAGCCGACGGTTACATTGCCGGCCTTGATTACATAACCGCCGAAGTTATCGCCGCCGCTCCGGCCGGGCTTAAAGTAATTTCCCGTTACGGCGCTGGTTACGACCGGGTCGATATCAGCGCCGCCACCAAACGCGGGATTGTTGTTACCAATACACCGGGGGTTAACTCGCAGGCGGTGGCCGACCTGGCCTTCGGCTTGATGCTGGCTGTGGCGCGGAAAATACCGGTATTGGATCGTAAGATCCGTTCCGGGGAATGGCCCAGGACCACCGGGGTTGAGTTATACCGAAAGACTTTGGGAATCATTGGATTGGGTGTGATTGGGAAAGCGATGGCATCAAGGGCTAACGGATTTTCCATGAATATTTTGGCTTACGATCCCTATCTGGATAAGTCTTATGCTCAAAACAACGGAATCCGGTCGGTTTCATTGGATGAATTGCTGGCGGCATCCGATATCGTCACCCTGCATCTCCCGCTTACCGAACAAACCAGGAATATCATTGATGAACGGGCCATTGCCAGGATGAAACCGGGTGCGATCATTATCAATACCTCACGGGGCGGACTAGTCGATGAAGCCGCCGCTTACCGGGGGTTGGCATCCGGCAAACTGGGCGGAATGGGCGTGGATGTATTTGAAACCGAACCGCCGGCCGGTTCGCCATTGTTAACTCTGGATAACGTAGTGGCCACGCCCCACGCCGGGGCGCATACGGTGGAAGCCGTCAACAACATGGGATTACTGGCGGTTCAAAATCTCATCGATGTTTTAAGCGGCCGGGGATGTAAATACATTATTAATCCCGGTTGACACCGGGATGTTGGTTTAAAGTTAAAACATAGACGACTGGAACCACTAATGAACACGCGCGCACGCGACTAATGGACACTAATACTGACGAAAACCGGTTAGAAATGAAATATTCGTGTTAATTCGTGTGCATTCGTGGTTAAAAAATTTTTTATAAACCATTAGGAGGATGAACTATGATGTTAAGTAAAGAGGCGGTTGTCGCCAAGATTAAGGAGTCCGGGCTGGTGGCGATTGTCCGGGCGGAAAGCGGGGAACAGGCTTTTAAAATTGCCGATGCCTGTATCGCGGGCGGCGTGGCCGCGGTTGAGATAACCTTTACCGTGCCCGGGGCCCATGAAATTATTAAGGAGCTTGCTTGCCGCTACCATTCCGGCGAAATTTTCCTGGGGGCCGGGACCGTGCTGGACCCGGAAACCGCCAGGATCGCCATTTTAGCGGGAGCCCAGTATATTGTGACTCCTTATTTGAACGTGGAAACGGTCAAGCTGTGCAACCGTTACCAGGTGGCTTGCATGCCGGGCGCGATGACCATCAAGGAAGTGGCCGAGTCGATGGAGGCCGGGGCCGATGTGATCAAAATTTTCCCAGGCGAACTGTTCGGCCCGGCGATCATCAAAGCCATCAAAGGCCCGTTGCCTTATGCCCAATTGATGCCCACCGGCGGGGTGAGCCTCACGAATGTCGGGGAATGGCTAAAGGCGGGCGCGGTCGCAGTGGGGGTCGGCGGCAATCTGGTGGCCGGGGCGAAAACCGGGGATTACGAGTCGATCACCCGGATCGCCGGGGAGTTTTTGCGAAAGATTAAAGAGGCAAGGACGGGGAAATAAGAGAATTTTTATATATTTATTAAGCAAAATCCTCCGGGAGTATCGGGCTTTGGGTATTTTTGCCGATATTACGGGGGATTTTGGTTTGAATGATTGGGAAAAATCAAATTCCCTTTAAGTACTTGATTGTCGTTAGGGGGAAAGATGATTTATTAAGGCTTTAGAAGGACTAAAGGCGGAAACAACATTGATGAGTATTGAATGACAGGCTTAGAAAAACGGTATTTTTATGACGAGCGTCACTTATCATATGACATTAAAGTTCCTTATAATAAGCGTAATAAATTGTAGAAAAAGGAGTCGTTGTGAATGCAAAATGATAGTAAAGTTCGTCCAATGTCTTTGTGGATGTCAATCGCTTTTTTTGGTTCAATTTCTTTAATAGTGGCTTTTGGCATCCATGTAGTTGTACCCTTTGGAAATCGATATGGTATTCCGGTGATATACACGTATATAGGAACTTTGTTATTTGCATCGATAATCGGAATTGTCCTTTCATTTTGGATGTATTTTTTGGAGAAAAAGCAAGGTCTGCTTCAGAATACTACTTTCAGAGAGCGATTTTGGATGAAGAAGTTTTCATTAAAGGATTTCCTATGGGGTATCGGGCTGGTAATATTTTGGGTATTAACTCTGTCGATCATTAAAGGATTCTGTTCGAAATGGTTAAATGTGCCGATGTATCTTTTAAGTGAAGCAGGTAAAATGTATGGCGTGCCGATTCAAGGCAATTATGGATTGGTAGTATTTGAAGCTGTGTTTTTAGTTATTAACATTGCTGGCGAAGAGTTGTTCTGGAGAGGTTATATGCTGCCACGCCAGGAGCTTCAACATGGGAAAAGAGCCTGGCTGGTCAATGGGATCCTTTGGTCGCTTTTTCACAGTCCGATCTACTGGATGGCGCCCGCTCTCGCGCCAGGTTGTATCGCGTTAGCATATGTTACCCAGAAAAGGCGCAGTATCTGGCCAGGGATTATTGCACATTTTCTGCTGAACGGCATGGATATTATTTTAAGGCTGTTCTTTTAATGTGATCATTACGGAGGTAAAAATGGGCATGGAATTTGAAAGAATCACTAATCGAAAAATTGAAGCTTTTATCTTGCTTTTTCTTTCGGGTATATATGGTATCTTATTATTCAGCCATGCTTTATTAAATGCAAGTAGTCCGTTAATATGGCTCTTAATATTGTCAACGTTAATTATTTATCTATTCCGGCATATTATAATCGACAAAAACGGTAAGGCTTTTAGAAGGGTATATAATATTTTACCCATAATAGAGTTATTTATTTTATTAATGATTTTTTATCATAAATCACAAATTGCCAATGCTGTTTTTGTGGTATTTGTTGCCGATGTTATTATATGTTACCCTAAAAAATTCAGTCTGATATTGGCTTATATAGGATATCTTTTACACCTCATTTTTAGTGATCAGGTTTTGAATTTACAATCCAAAGGTAATATTGCCTGGGTAATTCCGGTGGATTTAGTAGGATACTCATTGCTGATTATCGCCGCGATTATCGCGAAAACACAGATTATCCAAAGCGACGTTCTGAAAAAACTGATGCAGGAATTAAAGGAAAAATCAGCTGAAACTGAACAAATGGCAATTTTGATGGAAAGAAACAGAATAGCCGGCGAAATGCACGATACGGTTGGTCATACCCTGACGACCGCTTTGGTTGAGATCGAAGCCTGTAAAATGCTTATTGAGGCAAATCCTAAAAATGCCTACGAAAAACTGCAATTGGCACGCTCCCAGATGAAAAAGGCATTGGATGAAGTCAGAAGCGCAGTCCGTAAAATCAAAACCGATGAGAATAGCATAGATTTCGCTTTTTCCATCGCCAAGCTTATTCAAGAAACAGAAAAACATGCAATGGTCATCATCAAATCCGATATAAGGAAGGTGGAAGGTATTATAAGAATTCAGGAAAAAGTGCTCTATGGCATTGTACAAGAAGCGATCACAAATTCGATCAAGCATGGCCGCTGTAGTGAAATAGAGTTATCCTTGATGGAAGAGGCGGGAGTTATTAATCTTCGATGCACGGATAACGGTATCGGTACGGATCAAGTGAATTTGGGATTTGGTTTGTCTGCAATGAAAGAAAAAGTTGAAGGACTTGGAGGAATTCTTTCCATGTTATCAAGGCTGAATTGTGGTTTTACACTGACTGTCAAAATGCCATTGGCGAGATAGAATAAAAGGAGCACGATTGATTATGGATCGAATCAAAGTATTAATTGTGGATGATCAATTTTTAATGCTGGATGGACTGAAAACAATCTTGGGCCTGCAACAGGATATTGAGGTTGTTGGTATGGCGATGAACGGAAAGGAGGCTCTGCAAGTAATCGAGGAAACAATGCCCGATGTGGTTCTGATGGATATCCGGATGCCGGTTATGGATGGTGTTGAGTGTACCAAACTTATCAAGGAAAAATATGAAACAATCATTGTGATTATTCTAACCACTTTTGATGATGATGATTATATCATTCAAGCATTGTCTTATGGAGCTTCAGGATATCTTATGAAAGATATCGATGGCGATAAACTCGTTCGAGCGCTATATGACGCGGTAAACGGGAACCTGCTTCTTCCCGGGAAAATTGCCCAAAAATTAGCTTCAAATATTTCAACCGCCAAATATCAGCAGGAGACTTTAGCGCAGGATATTTTAAAGGAATTCACCGAGCGCGAAAAAGAAATAATTCGATATATGGTTCTAGGATATACAAGCAAGCAGATCGCTCAAAAATTATTTTTATCGCAAGGAACAGTTAAAAATTACATCAGTAATATTTACAGTAAAATTGGAACGAACGATCGGACAACGGCTGTTATACTGCTTAAAGATTTTTTAGAAAACAGTGATAGCGAATAGATAGTATTTATTTCAGCTACTCAAAGCATACGGAGGAAGAAAATAAATTTTTTAGGGAGGTTTGAAACATGAATGATGTAAAGAAGCATAATATCGTAACAGGAATAATTACTTCAGTATTGGCGATCAGTTATGCGATTGCCGGGATGACTCATGGTTTTTTTGAAATTTTGCAAGGTAATAAACCAACC
>JBJKPO010000008.1:0-4717 GCA_046706235.1 Bacillota bacterium
TACACTGTCAACTGTTAAGGGGGTTGCCGCTTGGAACTATATCAAAAAACCGCTCATGAATTACAAGAGTTAATTGCCGGCAAGGAAGTAAAAGCGATCGAAGTTACGGAATCGGTACTGGGCCGCATTAAACAAATGGAGCCGAGGATTCGTTCGTTCGTTACCCTGGCGGAAGAAGCGGCGTATCAGACCGCCCGGCAAGTCGATGATTTGATAAACCAAGGCGGTGAAGTACCTCCGCTCGCCGGAATCCCGATTGCAATCAAGGATAATATGTCAACCGCCGGTTTACGGACCACTTGTTCATCAAAGATCCTGGAAAACTATATCCCGCCTTACGATGCCACCGTTGTTGAACAAATCCGCGACCGGATGATGGTGCTGGTTGGAAAAACCAATATGGATGAATTCGCGATGGGTTCTTCAACGGAGAATTCCGGATTGTTTACTACCAGGAACCCCTGGGATACGGATGCGGTCCCCGGAGGTTCGAGCGGCGGTTCGGCGGCGGCGGTAAGCGCGGATGAAACTATTTTAGCGCTTGGATCGGATACGGGAGGTTCCATCCGTCAACCGGCCGGATATTGCGGAATAGTGGGAATGAAACCAACCTATGGACGGGTATCGCGATACGGTTTAGTGGCATACGCTTCCTCATTGGATCAAATCGGCCCGTTGGCCAAGGATGTGACCGACTGCGCGTTACTGTTACAGGTCATTGCGCAACACGATCCTAAAGACTCGACTTCGGTGAATCAACCTGTTCCCGATTATCTCCGGGAAATGAAAAAAAGCGCCCGGGGAATGCGGATCGGCTTGGCGAAAGAATATCTCGGGGAGGGAATCGGCGCTTCGGTAAAAGAGGCGGTTCATAATGCCGTTAAAGTCTTTACTGATTTGGGGGCCGAAATTGTAAACGTCTCATTGCCTCATACCGAATATGCCCTGGCCGCTTATTATATTATTGCCCCGGCCGAAGCCAGCTCCAATTTGGCCAGATATGACGGAGTGCGTTACGGGCACCGGACTTCCCAAAAAGTTTCCGATTCGGTTGAATTGTTCATGAAAACCCGCCGGGAAGGATTTGGAGCGGAAGTGAAACGCCGGATCATGACCGGTACTTACGTTTTGAGTTCCGGATATTATGATGCCTATTATCTGAAGGCTCAAAAGGTACGAACCTTGATCAGAAAAGATTTCGATAATGCTTTTAAAAACTGTGACGTAATCCTTACTCCGACCACTCCATCGGTGGCCTTTAAAATCGGCGCCAAAACCAAGGACCCATTGGAGATGTATCTGGAAGATATTTGTACGGTTACCTGCAACCTGGCCGGGCTTCCCGGAATTTCGATTCCGGGCGGATTCGCCGGTGGGATGCCGGTTGGGTTACAGTTATTGGGTCCGCTGTTCAAAGAAGAAATGCTGTTACGAGCCGCTTACGGATTTGAGCAGGCGACCGAGTTTCATAAAGAAAGGCCGAAGCTGTAAAAATGGGAGTGACAAACAATGCCTTTAGCGGATTATGAAATCGTAATCGGTTTGGAAGTCCATACCGAGCTTAAAACAAATTCCAAGGTGTTTTGCGGCTGCACCACCGAATTCGGCGGCGACCCCAACAATCATGTCTGCCCGGTTTGCCTGGGGCTGCCGGGAGTCCTGCCGGTGCTTAACGAAAAAGCAATGGAGTTTACCGTTATCGCCGGACTGGCGCTTAATTGTGAAATATCGCCTTACAGCAAGTTCGATCGCAAGCAATACTTTTATCCCGACTTGCCCAAGGCTTATCAAATATCGCAGTATAACGATTTTCCCTTGTGTAAAAACGGTTGGATCGAGATTCAAGCCGATAACGGGACGAGAGAATCGAAACGGGCCAGGATTAACCGGGTCCATTTGGAGGAAGACGCCGGTAAAACGGTTCATTCGGGGACCGGGATTTTGGATTCCGATTACGGGCGTCAGGATTACAACCGTTGTGGCGTACCGTTGATTGAAATCGTGGGCGAACCGGACCTGTGTTCGCCGAAGGAAGCCAAGGATTACCTGGAAAAGTTACGAACATTGCTGCTATATACCGGGATTTCCGATTGTAAAATGGAAGAGGGTTCGCTGCGTTGCGACGCCAATATTTCGCTCCGGCCCAAGGGAGTAAAGGAATTGGGCATTTTGGCGGAGATTAAAAACATGAATTCCTTTAAGGCCGTCCAGGCCGCTCTGGAATATGAAGCGGAACGGCAGGCCAGGTTATACGACAACGGTGAAAAGATGTTCAAGCAAACCCGGACCTGGGATGAAAACAAAGGGATCACGGTCTTGATGCGATCCAAGGAAGGGGCCAGCGATTACCGCTATTTCCCGGAACCGGACTTGGTGCCGATGATTATCGATAACGAACGGATTGAAAAATTGCGCCGGATGCTGCCGGAGATGCCGGATTCCCGGAAAAAGCGGTATATGGAGGCCTGGAACCTCCCGGAATACGACGCGAACCTGATTAGCTCTTCCCGCGAGCTGGCCGATTATTTCGAAGCCGCCGTCAAGGAATACGGCGAAGCCAAGGCGGTCAGCAACTGGGTGATGGTTGAACTGATGCGGTTAATGAACCAGGAGAAGCTGGAGATTAATCAGGTAAAGATTTTACCCGCGGCTTTGGCCAAAATGTTGAAGCTGATCGACGCCGGCACAATCAGCGGCAAGATTGCCAAGACCGTTTTCGAAGCGATGTTCATGACCGGCAAAGACCCGGAGGCCATCGTCAAGGAAAAGGGACTGGTTCAGATCAGCGACAGCGGCGAGTTGGAAGCCGTAGCCAGGAAGGTTATCGAAGCCAATCCGCAAACCGTGGCCGATTATTTGGGCGGGAAACAGCAGGCGTTAGGGTTCCTGGTGGGGCAGATGATGAAGGAGACCAAGGGCCGGGCCAACCCGGCAATGGTGAATGAGTTGTTAAGGAAGGAACTGGGGAAGAAATAAGAAAAACATACGGGATTATATTTTATGAATCATTGGAAGCAGCATTTCAACCGGATGTCACTACTATAAAACACCTTAAAATGGAATAGTATTTCTAGCACTATGACAGATAGCGACAATTTCTATGCATTCACCCTTTAGCCGATAAACAATTCGATAATTTTCATAGATTTTTTCGCGTAGATTCTCAATACTATATTCCGGGACTATCCGGCCGCTTTTCGGGAATTGATCTAAATTATTAATAATGGAAACAATTCCTTTAACAAAAGCGGTGGCGTAAAACTCGGAATCTTTGGCAATAAACTCGTAAAGCTCTTCCAAATTATTTACTGCGCGGGGTGACCATCTTATTTGGTAAACCATTTAGAGATCCGCTGCTCTACTTCTTCATGAGGAATGCTTTTTCCTTCGTTAAGTTCTTTTAAACCCGCGTCAACTTGCATTTTAAAATATAATTCCGCCATGATGTCATCTATCGTCGCTCCATCCGGCAATGTTTGAATCAATTGAATAACCTGTTCCTTGATTCCTTCCATGTTTTTCACCTCAACTTACTTTTATTATAGTATATCGGTGAATAAAAGGCAAATTATGAATAAACCTTTGCCTAAATCATGTTATTTTGTTGATTAAAATTATTACGTTTTACTTCCCCGGTACCCCCAATATTATTGGAATCAACCCAATACCGTTCGTGACAAAATGGGCCACAATCCCCGGCCAGGTGTTCTTTCGCTTACTTGCGACAAATATCTTCGGTTTATTCCCGTTAAATTTGTTTAAACTAAAACAAGATGAAACTACTCAACCATCAAGGAAAAATCCTCGGCTTAATCAATCCATGGGATCTAGCGGTAATCATTCTAATTATCTTAATCGGGGCCAAAGTAATCCGGGATTACCGGCCTGAATCACCGCAAACTAGTATAAAATCGGTAAGCATCGGATTATTGATCCGTAATGTCCCTTCCTTTATGGCGGAGAGTCTGGTGGTGGGGCAGGATCTGTTTGATGACGCCACCAGTGCTTATCTAGGAAAGATTCAAGGCATCAGTACCGGACCGGCTGAACTTATGTTACCGGATAAAGGCCGGATGATATTATCCAGGTCGCCGCGTAATCTGGACATCCGGTTGGAAATAACCAGACGGCAAGGCCGGATCGAAAAAGGCACGGCTAGATCCGGAGTTTATTTGGGTAAAATCGCGGCCAGGGTCGGGATCCGCCTTCGGGCGCATACCAGGTATACGGCGATTTTGGGAGAGATTATGTACGTAAAGGTCGCGCCTGAGCGTGCCGGTGTAAGCGCGAATAAACGATGAATCAAGATCAATCCATCTTTTCAGCTCAATTGAGCTACTTATGGCGCAATAGTTATCTGGGCCGGTTGTTTGAAGGTTATCTGCGCCGGGCCAACGCCTTGTGGGCAAAATTCCTGGAAAAACCGCATTTTTCAATTCAGTGGCGCTTCATTATTGAACGATTGCTGGCGCTCGTCCTTATTTTTATGCCGGTTTTAAGCGCAAGGACCGCAGGGGCGTTATGGCTGCTTTTGATTCCGTTGGTTTTATTACTGTGGGTAATTGATCCAACTCAAAATAAAACTTATAAGCAACAGTCATATTGCGCCGGTTGGGCTGTTTTATGGCTGATTTTAGTTTTAAGCGCTTTTTTTAACGCGGGCTTGGGAAGCGGAATTCCGGTTTTAATGCGTTTCGGTTCCTGGTTCATAATAGCT
>JBJKPO010000009.1:0-2611 GCA_046706235.1 Bacillota bacterium
GAATATAACCGTCACTACGGTAAACCACCCCAGAGCCAAGGCTTTGAATGCTTTTCGCCTCAGGACCGCTAAAAAAGTCGAAGCTTTGAATAATGGCGCTGGTTGTAATCATTACCACGGAAGGCCCAACCCGGTTTACTACATCGATAATCGCCTTTTCGTTATTAATAACCACCGGTTGAATTTGAGCCGGCGCTTTTACTTCCGGTTGTTGAACCGGCGTCTCAACCAGGGCAATTCCAAGTCCGGTAAATCTGACGGCTATAACCACCAAAAAAGCTCCGATAATTGCGGATACCAGTGACACTAAAAAAACCGGGACGGTATGCTCGTGAGTATCAAAGCGAAATCGATTCACTTTATTACCTCCATATTGTAGCGTAGCTACAATTTAAAATTATCCGGCAAAGTTTGTTTTCTACACAAACTTTTTACGGATAATTTTATATCGAAGCATAGGTTCAATCACCATATTAATTATAACGAAATTGCTTCGGCCCGGTTCCCCGCTGGTTTTAGTTGATAAATATCGATATTATAGGTGCGTTCTTCATAAAATAACGGGATTTGAAGCTGTGTTTTTCGAAAGTCTTTTACGATCATTTCATTAATAAATTGAATCCCAAAATCACGGCCGGGATCGGCCAACCATATCGTCCCTTCCGGTTTAAGCGTTTGTCTAAAAATTTGCAGTAAATTCGTATGTAATGTTTTTTCATACAAGATATCGGAACCGATAATTGCATCAAATCTTCCAAACTCAAGGGGAAATTTGCGCCAATCGGCCAAAAGAAACGGTCCCGGTTCAACTCCGTTTCGTAAACTATTGATCCTGATAAAATGAAACGCATCCTCTAAAAAATCAGATTGCGTCACCGTGGCCCCAACTAATTTAGCGGCAATCCCCGCTACCCCGACACCAGCTCCCAACTCCAAGACGGTTTTCCCGGTAAACCAAGACTGGTGATCGATAATAAATTCAGCCAGCCCGATCGCCGCGGGCCAAATTTCAGCCCAAAACGGAATTTCATCCGGATCGGAAATTTGGTCTAAAAGCGGATCCAGATCGGCAACTTTAATAAATACCAGATGATAATTTCTATAATTCAAATATATTTCTTTGAGTTGATATTTTGACTGGAGTTTGGTTAAGCATTCCAAGAGTATTCATCCCGTCTTGACCGATCTTGGCGGCATTTCTTGGTCGTATTCACCTGTTTTACCCGTGGCGGCCAACCGGACTTGAATATTTTCTATGATATCATACAATTGATCCTCGGAACTACGTGCTTCAGCTACTATCACTAGTGACGGTTTGTTGGACGACGCCCTCACCAAGCCCCAACTGGCATCTTCTAAAATGAACCGGACACCGTTTACCGTTAGAATATCCTTTATTTTTTGCCCGCCAATTTTAACTCCCGTTTTTTGATCGGCCAGATATTGGTCGGTTATTTGCTGCACCACATCATATTTTTGATCATCGGAACAATAAGGGCCAAGTGTCGGACTCTGCCATGTTTTCGGTAAATCATCAATCAGTTTGGATAACGGCAGATTCGATTCATCCAGTAACTTTAAGACTTGAACCGCCGCGTTAACCGCATCATCATATGCGCGGCCATACGGTTCGTTAAAAAACCAATGACCGCTTTTTTCAAATCCGGCAATTGCATTTACTTCGGCAACTTTGGCTTTAATATAGGAGTGCCCGGTCTTCCAAGTAATCACTTTAGTATTTGTCTCCCGAAGGATAGGATCATCATAAAAAAGCCCGGTGCTTTTTACATCAATTACTACCGCCCGGTTCGGGTGCTTCTTGCAAATAGAACGAGCCAATAACAATCCCAATTTATCCGAGAATATTTCCCGTCCCTGGTCATCAACCACGCCAATCCGATCCCCGTCGCCATCAATACCGATTCCAATATTGGCTTTATTTTTCCGGGTTACCTTTGATATTTCTTCTAAAAACGCAAGATCCTCGGGATTGGGGTTATAGCGTTTAAAATCCCAGTCCGGTGTGCAATCAAGTTCGAGGACATCACAACCAAAATTTCGAAGCGCTTCGGGTACAAAACGGCCCGCGGTTCCGTTCCCGGCCGCCAATACTACTTTTAGTGGTTTTTTTAGTTTAAAACCTTTCACCAAATCCTTTAGGTATGCTGAAAACAACCCGTCGTATATTTCGTATGTACCTGCCCCTGAAGTAAATTCTTTTCCCATTACGATCTTTTTAAATTCCAGTATTCCTTCAGGACCAAGGGTTGATGAAAGACCATTAGCCACTTTTATTCCGGTCCAACCATTTTCATTATGGCTGGCGGTTACCATTAAGCCACCCTTGCAATTAAAAAAATGCTGAGCATAATAAACCATCGGACTAAGCGCTAACCCTACATCAATAACGTGGACTCCGGTGGAGAGTAGCCCCACAATTAACGAACGGGTTAAATCCTGGCTATATTTCCGAAAATCATGTCCGACCACAACTCTATTTTCGTTAAGCACTTTCTGCATCATTGTGCCATAAGCTTTTCCTAATACAACAAAACCATTTGGATTAATCTCTTTACCAATTAACCACCGGACATCATATTCACGAAAACCA
>JBJKPO010000010.1:0-1665 GCA_046706235.1 Bacillota bacterium
TCGAAAAGATAACACCTCCGACATCGGGGTGTTATTTTACTTGGATAGCGTAAAAGTAATATATTGTTATCGATAATTAATATCAAGTAAAAACCTTCTTAAAAAATTTTTAATAGTTTTATTTTAACCAGAAGAAAACCCATACAATTAGAGCATTTATTGTTATTAAAAAAAATAAATAGTCATTGATGCTGAATTTGCCAGCTGATAACTTTACAAATCAAGTGTTGATGAGTATTACAAAATTCGCTAGTATGCTTGACAATTTATTTATCTTCCATTATGATAATACTAATATTTTACCGCGAAAAGAGGAGATGTTAATGAAAATCTCGGGAGCGGAAATTTTACTTGAATGTCTTGCCCGGGAAGGAGTTGAAGTTATTTTTGGATATCCCGGCGGGGCGGTAATCCCAATTTATGATGCTTTATATGAGTCGAAAATCCATAATATTTTAGTACGCCACGAGCAAGGGGCGGTTCATGCCGCCGATGGATATGCCCGAACTACTGGAAAAACCGGAGTCTGTTTGGCGACATCCGGACCCGGCGCCACTAATTTGGTTACCGGAATCGCCAATGCATATATGGACTCAGTCCCTATTGTAGCGATTACCGGACAAGTTGTTACGGCCTTTTTAGGGCGAGATTCTTTTCAGGAAGCGGAAATTACCGGGATTACCATCCCGATTACCAAACATAACTATTTGGTGAAAGATGTTGGAGATTTACCCCGGATTGTTAAAGAAGCTTTCCATATCGCCAATACGGGCCGGCCGGGACCAGTGTTGATTGATTTGGCGAAAGACGTGACCACGGCCAAAGATAAGCCTGAATTTCCGGAAACAGTTAATTTACCGGGTTATAAGCCTAATTACGTTGGAAATGCCCGTCAGATTAAAGACGCGGCCGATGCGATTCAAAGCGCTAAAAAGCCATTATTATATGTAGGTGGTGGAGCTGTTATTTCGGGCGCATATTCGGAATTAAGTAAACTGGCAGAGTTGTTGGAAATTCCGGTTACTTGTACTTTAATGGGATTAAGCGCTTTTCCAGGCAGTCATCCTCTTAATTTGGGAATGTTAGGAATGCACGGTACGGTAACCGCCAATTATGCCGTATGTGAAACCGATCTGATAATTGCGGTGGGCGCCCGTTTCGATGACCGGGTAACTGGAAAAGTTGATGTTTTTGCTCCCAAAGCGCAAGTTATTCACATCGATATCGACCCCGCGGAAATTGGTAAAAATATCCCGGTGAAAGTCCCAATTGTCGGTGATGCCAAAACCGTCTTGGAAATGTTGTTGGAGCGGCTGACCCCGGCTAAAAATCCGGAATGGTTAAAACAGATTGCCGAGTGGAAAAAAAGATACCCCCTATCTTACGATCGAACCGGATTGAAACCGCAAATGGTCATTGAAGAAATTGACAACTTAACCAAAGGTGACGCGATTATTTGTACCGAGGTCGGTCAAAACCAAATGTGGACCGCCCAATTCTTTAAATTTTCCCACCCCCGTTCATTGGTGACCTCCGGCGGGCTTGGGACCATGGGATTCGGATTCCCCGCGGCCATCGGCGCGCAAGTCGGCAACCCCGGACGTTTAGTAATTGATATTGCCGGTGACGGTAGTTTTCAAATGAATATTCAGGAATTGGGAACCG
>JBJKPO010000011.1:0-8178 GCA_046706235.1 Bacillota bacterium
GGACTAGTCTATCCTTTATGCAAAGAGGATTTATACTTCGAAAAGTCACGGGGAATTCATAACGAATTTGCGGCGGCGACCGCCACCGTTGAATTAACCGAAGGTATTTTATTGGTTATTTCGTTTAAAGAATAAAGATCGTACGAATACTATTTTATATTACGAATGCAAAATTTGCCCAATCCGTTTTGTTATCTTAAAAAGGGTTAATCCCATTGACTGAATTCGGCCAAACTGTATATAATAAGTATAACAGGAAATTCTTTAATCCTTTGGTGTCAGTCCAAAGCAGCGTTGGGGGTGGATGAATGGCACAAGCTAAGCGCATCATGGTTAGTTTGCCGGAGTATCTCCTCCAAGAGGTGGATGGGATCGTACGCCGGGAGACTGGGAACCGAAGCGCTTTTATTCGTGAGGCAATGCTGCTTTTAATTAAGGAACGGCGCCGTCGTGAACGAATAGAAAGCTACCAGCTCGGTTACGAAAAGGTTGGCAAGCTTAATGTAGCACTTGCGGAAGACGGGTTGGAGGAGGATTCTCGAGGCTTAGAGCAATACGAGAATTATCTGGCGAATTGCGCCCTAAAGCGCGAAGGGAATAGTGATGAATGATCCGTCGCGGTGACATTTTTTATGCTAATCTAAATCCAGTGCTTGGCTCGGAGCAAGGCGGTCTCAGACCGGTATTGATCATTCAAAACGATATCGGAAATATGTATAGCCCCACAACTATTATTGCTGCCATTACCTCCAAAATTAAACGCGCTAAACTACCCACTCACATCGAAATAAGCGCGACCCGGTATCGACTGGAAAAGGATTCGGTAATCCTCTTGGAACAATTGCGTACGATCGATAAACAGCGATTGAAGGAGCGGATTGCGAGACTGGATGAAGAAACAATGGCAAAAGTGAATGACGCCATCATCATCAGTCTTGGACTTAAGGAACTGCTTTAAAAAGCGGTGTAACGGAACATTTTCGTGGAACACCGCTTTTTATTAAGCCGGTGGCAAAAGAAGTCTACCTCTTTATGAAAATAGTTTGATAATCCGGGTTTCTTACCGTATTGTTTTAAATAAATTATCCACCGGATAAATATTACTCCGGCAGTTGAAGATGCAAATCATTAACTGAGAAAACTCCGTTTTCATTGGCTCTTACAATATCATTAATTGATATATTTAGCCATCGGAGTAATAGTTGAAAATATGAGGCGGCCAGAATCGTGATTCACCTCTTGACGCGCCGAATTGGACATGGTAAGCTTATACAAAAGAAAGATTTATCCAATGGAAGTAAAATAAGGATCATTGACATGTTGAATATTAATTCGGAGCAAACAATGATAAATTTTGGCCGATATTTAGGAGAAAGAGCCGTACCGGGAGATCTCCTTTTTTTATTTGGAGAGTTGGGAACCGGAAAAACTACTTTAACTAAAGGGATCGCCGCGGGGTTAGAAATAAGTGATGAAATTACCAGCCCGACTTTTCAATTACATAAAAGCTACCGGGGGCGCTGTATTTTAAATCATCTGGATCTATACCGGCTGCAAAATAAGCCGGATTTGGCGAACATTGCCGTGGAGGAACTATTAGAGGAAGGAGTTACCGTTGTCGAGTGGGGTGAATTGTTGATTGAATTATTAGCTCCAGCCTACTTGGAGATATCGATTGATTTCAGTCCCGATTATTCAGGCCGCATTGTTACCGTTACCCCGCATGACCCAAAATATGAACACTATCTACGGAGTATAACCGATGTTAATCTTGGGAATTGATACGGCGACTCCCTGGGGGTCCATCGCTCTTTATGAAAATGATGCGGTTATTTTTGAGTTAACGCTAAAAGTCAATAAGGGAGGCGGGGAATACCTGCTTTCATTACTAGGGGATTTTATGAAGAAAGCAGGACGAACCTTTAAGGAAATTGAATTGGTCGCCACCGGTACCGGTCCCGGTTCATATACCGGGATCAGAGTAGGTTTGGCGGCTGCCAAAGGCTTGGCGGAAGCTTTGTCAAGACCTGTTTTCGGTGTAAATACTTTGCGGATTATTGCTGAAAACGCCTCTTACACCGAAATAAATTATATTGCGTCCGTTATTGACGCACGGCGGGATCGGGTTTATGCCGCCCTTTATCAAAAAAATGGCGCCGTTGTCAAAGAACTGGAACCGCCTCGAGTTATATCGGTTCCGCAATTTGCAGCCGTACTGGGCAACCTTTCACCGGACGCCGTAGTAATTTGTGGCGACGGCAGTAAAATTTATCAAGCGGATTGGAAATTTCATAATATAGTTGTTGCTCCTTCCGATTGGGACCGGCCACTGGCCGGGAAATTGATCCAAATCGCTTACCGGGAATGGGTCCCTGAACGTCGATATACTACAATTGAGTTAATTCCTTGTTATTTGCAGCGGGTGGAAGCGGAGCTCCGTTTGGAGGAAAGACTAAATGCAGTTAACAATGAGCCTGATGAGGGTTGAAGAACTGGAGGAAGTCCTGGATATCGAAACGCTCTCTTTTCCCACTCCCTGGTCCAGGAATGCCTTTTTATCTGAATTGTTGGAAAATGAACGGGCGGTATATTACGTAGTCAAGAACTCCTTTAATAAAGTGATTGGCTATATCGGAATGTGGATCGTTTTTGACGAAGGACATATCACCAATTTAGCGGTCCATCCTTCTTACCGCCATCAAGGAGTGGCAAAGTTTTTACTTCAAAACTTTATCAAAGCCGCCCATGACAAAAAAATAAAACACCTAACCTTGGAAGTTAGACGGACCAACCTGATTGCCCAAGATCTTTACCAGAAAATGGGTTTTGTTCATATGGGGGTTCGCCGTAAATATTACCTTGATAATAATGAAGATGCGCTAATTATGTGGAAAGGACCGATATAGGGACGACATGATTAATCATGTGGAAGGGACCCATTTAGGGACCATAACATGATGCATTATGTGGACAGGACCAAACCGGTTCTTTTTTTTATTGGTTAACCGCGCGCGAAGTCCCGGATCATTATCGTTAACAGCTACACGAAATGAATCATATAAACCCGTATACCTTCATAACAATTTAACGGAACCAATTTTGGGGGAGATTAGTTGAAGAAAAAGTTTTTACTTATTATTTTTACTGCCGTTTTTATAATAATGATTGCTAGTTTTATGCTTGCTCAGGCCCAATCCGTCTCTAGGGTTGAGATAATCTGTGAGGATGGAGAAAAATTTTTTCTTAAAAAATGGGGGACAATGGAGGCCTCCAATATTCCAACCGTAAAAGGGGATTTAATCGTTATTGATACCCGAAAACTCCGGTTAACTTTATATCGTAACGGGAAAGTGTTACGAACTTACCCGGTCGCTATTGGGGAGCCGGAAACACCTACTCCGATCGGGGAATGGAAAATCATTCATAAGGGCGGGAATTGGGGAAACGGTTTTGGATCCCGGTGGATGGGATTAAATGTACCCTGGGGCATATACGGAATCCATGGAACCAATAAACCATGGACGATTGGTTCCCGGGCCAGCCACGGCTGTATCAGAATGTTTAATCGGAATGTACTGGAATTATATGAATTGGTAAAATTAGGCACTCCGGTTCGGATCGCCGGCGACCTGCCTAAAGTATCCCCCCGTAAAGAAATAGTAAGAAATAATAGCGGCAGGGATGTGGTTGCTATTCAATTTGCTTTGCGCCGGGCCGGTTTTAACCCGGGGGATGCAGACGGCCGTTTTGGCCTAACCATGGAGCAGTCGGTGTATAAATTACAACGATTTTATGGGGTGGCGCCGACCGGTAAAATTGGACTGAATGAGCAGTATTTTTTGAAGATCCGTTAATTGATTTTGGAAGTTAGCTTGCTGATGAGGTTAGGTGATTTGTTTGCCGCGGAGTAAATTATTCTATTTATTTCTATTTTTATGTTTTATAAGCGGGTATTTGATTATGGTGTTTAATTATAAACCCCGCGTTAAACTTGGGAAAAATTATATATTTTGTAACCCCAATGCTAAAGTAAAGCAACGTAAAACCTATCATTTGCGTCTATGGGACGCAAACTGGCCTATCAAGGAGAACGGTGGGTATAAATCCTATCTGAAAAAATTAATCAGCGATTTTCAGCAACAATATCCTAATATTCATGTTGAAATTACTTTGCATGATTTATTGGAAGGTCCAAATCAATTAAAAAAGGCGTTAATGACAAATTCAGCTCCGGATGTGTATTGTTCCGCATATTCGATTCCGACATTCGACTATAAACGGCAGATTCCTATTGGTTTTTATTTAAAACGGGAACAAAAAGCGGTTTATTTCCCGGAAGCTTTAAAATTAACCAGGTTTCATGGAGTTGAATGCTGTTTCCCCCGTTGGTTGATTCCGACAATCTGGATTGGGAATAAATATCTCATGAACAACAATCTCGGTTTGACCGGTTTCCAAATAGATAACAAAGATTTTAATTTCGCCGATTTGCATGAAATTTCCCAAAAACTGCCCCGGGATAGATTTCTATTGGTTGGAAATCTGGGGCATAATGGCTTTTTTACCGATTTAGAGGTAAATATCGCTGCCGACAAAATAGCCGGTACCATGACGGCCCCTGGAATCGGGGCGTCTTTTTTATCCAAACAGGGTATTGATCGAAGTTTAGCAATTCTAGAGGACTTGATTATCCAAAATAAAATTCCGCCGGATGCCGAATCGAATATGATTGGCCATTTTATGAAAGGAAATTCGTTGATGTTAGCCGGAGTAAATCCCTTAATTTACCGTTTTCTTAAAATGAGGTTGGCCGGGACCCCGGCTGAACAAACTTGTAATCCGGTAATTTTGCCTTCACCCGTCCTGAGGCAAAAGAAATATACATTGACCGAGAGTGGAGTCATCTGTATTTATCGTAATAAGATGACAACCGGGGACGATCATTTAGCCGCCGCGGTTAAATTGGGACAATTTATCAGCATCTACCAAGCAACGGAAGCGCTTCAAGAAATGATGCTGCTGCCGGCTGCAAAACAAAGCGCCGTAAAATGGTGCCGGGAGTTAAGAAAAAGCATAGGTACCGTGGATATATTGGTTGATATAGCGGAAAATACCACTTTACTCAATTTGCCGGATTGTGTTACTTATCAAAAACTAATTTATCCGGTGCTTAAAAATTTTTACGCCCAAAAAATTTCTTTGGAGAATGCCGCAACTAGTTTATATGATTTAAAATGGTAAATATCAACCAAACTTCGGCTTCCCGATTATGCTTAAATTATCCTCCGCCTTTCAGGTGTTTTTTTTTTATTGACAGTTATTGATAAGTATAATAATATTATCTTCGTATAATAGTAAATATGATAATATTATACCAGGAGAATATTATGAACAACTCGGAAATTTTTTTATTGGGCTTAATCAATCAAAGCCCGCGATACGGCTATGAAATCGCTCAGTTTCTTGAAGAATCCAATGCGAGTCTCTGGATAAACATTAGTATGCCCTATGTTTACCGTCTATTAAAAGGCTTTGAGGAAGAAGGCCTGGTTTTCACCACAGTAGTTGAGTCCAAGAACCGGCCCAACCGTACCATGTATCAGATTACCGATAAGGGACACCAAGCACTGATTGATAACCTTAAAGCCGGTCAGTTTATCAACGACAAGATTTATTTCAGTTTTGACATCGCTTTAGCGGTAGCTGCCATTACTCATATTGATTTTAATTTACCACGGCTCATCGACGCCCAAATGAAAAAAGTCCAGGAAGAACTTGATCAATTTGATTTAAAAGCCATGGAAGGTTCGGAGCTGACCGCCGATATTAAAATGGCTCATTTAATTATTGAACACCGTATTATCTTCTTGCGGGGAGAGTTGGAATGGTTGGAAAAAGCACGGGATATAATCGGAGCTTTTAGTGTGGATAATGAAAAAAGGTAAATTAATATTTATTATTGGAATGTGGTGGAGATGATTGATGGAGGGATTAGAAAGCGGTTGTCGAATTACTTAAAAAATCGAATCATTTAATATTAGGAGAGGGATTTCTAAAATGAACGGAGAAAAAGTGTTAATCGTGGAACCTGAGGCAAAGATCGCCGAACTGGCGGTAATTAAACTTTCCAGCGCCGGTTATTTGGTGATGACCGCCGGTGATGGCGAAGAAGCGCTTCAAAAGGCGGTGGCTAATTCTCCGGACTTAATTATTATCAATCCGGTTCTTACCAAACGTGACGGTTTCGAGGTATGCGGCGAAATCAGACAAAAACCAGGGCTGGAAAACACTCCGATTATTTTATTGGTAGATCAACGATTTGATACCGAACGGTTTAGGAATTTAGGGATCAGGATTAATGATTTCTTGGTGAAACCGTTTAGCCCGAAAACTTTGCTTTCTCGTGTAAACGCCTTAATGACCAAGACCAGGTTAACCAAGTTTTTAAATCCATTGACCGAACTTCCGGGAAGGGTTCATTTACAGGAAACGATTGATGCTAAAATTACGGATGGCGGGAAATTCAATTTGATATTTTGCGATATCAAGCGGTTTAAAATCTATAATAAAATCTATGGTTTCGAAAAGGGAAATGAGGTAATTAAATTCCTCAAACATTTAATTTTGGGCGAACTGAAAAAATTGTATCCGTTGGAAGCCGAAGCCTATCATTTGGGTGGCGACCGGTTTTGTATCTTGGTTGAGCCGGGGAATTCCGAAACACTTTGCCGGAATCTGGCTGAAAGTTTTGATCGGGAGATCCCTGAGTTTTATCTGGAAAACGACCGGGCCCGGGGCGGTTCGGTAATCACTAACCGGCGTGGGATAATTGAACAGTGGCCTATTATTACACTGGCGATGTCGATAGTCAGTAATGAGCAACGAGTAATTGTTTCCTGGTTGGAAGCGGAAACGATTGGGTATGAACTACTAAAGTATATAAAATCTGTGCCGGGTAGTAAACATATAAAAGACCGGCGTTCCAGCAGTTGAATAGCCGGCGGTATGCCGGAAGAAATTGCCGAAGGTAAAGATCATGATTGAACGGCTCACTTCGCCTCGAGTAATTAAAGAAAAATTAGCCGGCCGGAACTTGGCCCCCCGTAAAAGCTTGGGACAAAATTTTTTGATTGATGATAATATCCGGCGAAAAATTATTGAGGCCGCGAATCTTAATAAAGCCGATGTGGTGGTGGAAATTGGACCAGGCTTGGGTGTTTTGACTGAATCATTGCTTGAACGGGCCGGGAAGGTTGTCGCTATCGAGTATGATCAGGGATTATCCGCTATTTTACAGGAAACTTTTGATAATCAAAAGGATTTTATACTATTCAACCAGGATTTTTTAGATACGGATATTGCCGCGTTACTTGATGTTTATTCCAAGAAAGAGTATCATTATAAAGTAGTGGCTAATTTACCCTATTATATAACGACTCCGGTGATTTTTAAATTGCTGGAAGCGAAAATTCATTGGGATTCAATGGTTTTTTTGGTCCAAAAAGAGGTGGCGGAACGGATTTGCGCCGAACCGGGCAGTAAAGATTATGGCTCGATGACGGTAATGCTTAACTTTTGCGGAAAGGTCGAAAAGATCGCCAATGTTCCGAAAACGGTTTTTTACCCGGCGCCTCAAGTTGATTCAGCGATTATCAAAATATCCACGCGGCATAGTTCCACTACAGCTCCTTTTTGTACTGACCCATATGAGCGCAATCAAATATATCCCTATTTACGATTAGTGGTTCAGGCTGCTTTCGGACAAAGGCGTAAAACGATTTTAAATGCGCTGACCTCCTTGCAAGAATATTCCGGTGGAAAGGATCAATTGGTCAAGTTGTTGAGAAGATTGGGAATTGACCCGGTGCAACGTGGAGAGACATTATCCTTAAGCCAATTTCTAAGTATCGCCTTGGAGATTAATAAGAACTGGCGTTAAATTAATCCAATCAGGTCCGGTTTCAGCTGGGAAATTGGTATTATTATAGAAGGTGTTAATATGATATTTGTCAGCCCGACGAAAGGGCGGCTCAATTTCGATCAAGTTTTTAAAGATATGACTGAGTTAATTACTTTAAATCCGGACTCGCGATTTAAATTGATCGAGGGAACCGATTCTCAACTTCGAGTAGTAATTTGTTATGTATCGGCAATTATCATTCTACGAGTAGGTAAAGG
>JBJKPO010000012.1:0-5241 GCA_046706235.1 Bacillota bacterium
CGGTTTTACTTTATCTTTAACGAAACCCGGTTTATGATTTCTTTATAGAGCATTGTATTCATCAGTATAATTGCCGCTTATTTCCCGGCGCGACTCTCGACTCGTTGCAATCCGGTGGAGGCGCTGCGGCAGGATTAAATTATCCTAAAAAATATTGACTACTTTGGTTGCGGCTGGATGCCGCGCTACGAGATAGGGGGTATAGTGATGCAAGAGTATCTAAAATTAGCCGTCCGCAATTTGTTGCGATATGAACGGCGGACGGTTTTGACCGGCTTGGGATTGCTAATCGGGTGTTTGATGCTGGTTTTAAACCAATCGTTCGGGGCCGGCATGGAACGGCAACTTATTTTTAATATGATCGCCTCGGACACCGGTCATATACGGATTACCGGCCAAAGTGAGCGAAAAGGAAGCGATTTTGAAGAGGCTTATGCGATGGGGAAACCTTTGATTCTCAATCCGGTTCCTATTGAAGCGGTATTATCATCCCAATCCGGTATCAAGAGTTTCGCTAAACAAGTTCAATATAACTGTATGGTATCCAACGGATTTAAAATGAAGTCCGGAACGATTATCGGAGTTGAACCGGAAAAAGAAAGCGATTTATGGCGGCATGTAATTCCCGCCGAAATGGGGCGGCCGCTTAACCGGGACGACCAGAACGGTATTTATATCAACCGGACTGCGGCTGATATTTTTCAAGTAGGCGCCGGCGATATCTTAGCCGTGATGGTCCAAACCAAAGACGGCGACAGTAACGCCCTGGACTTTACAGTTAAGGGAATTTACCGGGAACAGCTGGAAGCGGTCGGCGCCGGTAAAATGTATATCTTATTATCAGCGGCCCAGGATCTTGGTAAGCTTGAAAACGGGATCAATCTGATTAAAGTGTATTTGAATGATCCGGGTCGGGCGGTTCAAAAAGTTAGGGAACTTTCCGAAATCCTAGCCCAGAAATACCGGATTGATATTCGGGACTGGAAAAGCGCCGGAGGGTTCTTTTTCGGAACGGTGGTTGCTTTTCAAATTTTTGGCGATATTTTATGTCTGGTATTGTTTCTGGTGGTGGCAACCAGTATCATGAATACAATGCTGATGGCGGTATACGGGCGTACCAGGGAGATCGGGACCTTGATGGCCATGGGAACCAAACGCCGCCAAGTGTTGGGATTGTTTGTCATTGAAGCGTTGGTGCTTGGACTGGCGGCCACGGGAGTCGGCGCGGTATTGGGAGGCTTGATTACATTATTACTGGGGAGTATCGGAATACCGGCATTTACCGAGTCATTGAAATACGCTTTAGGAGGGGACCGGGTCTATCCTTATCTTACCTTGGAGAATATTTTGTTATCAGCGGCGGTAATCATTACTTTAACAGTCGTGGCCGCGGTTTACCCCGCCTGGACGGCGTCGCGTTTGAAACCGATCAAGGCATTGCATCGGGGTTAGTGATAAGGAGTCGGGATTCAGTAATTAAGATTCAGGATTCGAAATTTGAAGATTTAAGATAAATTTTATAGATTTGATTTATTGGAAAGGGTGTTTAAAAAATGATACAAAAATACATGGTTGCCTTGTTGCTGTTGTTATCGTTCATTTTAATTGTACCGTATGGATTGGCGGAGCTTAGCGGCAATCAAATTATTGCTAAAGTTGATGATTTATGGCCGAAATCCGGTAAGTTTCTAATCGAGGTGACAATGGTCCGTCCCGGTAAAGAAAATCGCACCAGTAGAATGCAGGTTTTTTATCAAGGGACCGATAAAACACTGGCCCGTTACCTGGCCCCGGCCGAGGAAAGGGGGCAGGGTTATCTGCGATTGGGAGAGGATATCTGGTTCTTTCTTCCCAACGCCAATAAATCGATGAGGGTTAGCGCCCGCCAGAGTATGCAAGGCAGCGATCTTTCCAATGAGGATATTTTAAAACACAAGTTAGCCGAGGATTATGACGCCAAAATCACCGGGGAAGAAACGGTTGACGGTCAGGTGAATTATGTCTTGGAATTGACCGCGAAACGGCCAGGGGCTGCCTATGGAAAACTAAAATACCAGGTACGAAAAACGGATTTGTTACCTGTCAAAACGGAATGTTACGCAATTTCCGGTAAATTGATCAAAACCATTACTTATTCACAGGTAAAAGAGCTGGGCGGGTTGGTCCGCCCCACGGTTATGGAAATCAGTAGCCAATTCCGCCAGGGTTATCGAACCATCGTGACCTTTATGGAGGCGGATTATATTTCGGCGATTGCGGAGAATATTTTTACAAAAATGTATCTGGAAAAAGGCAAATAAGGAGGCGGGCTTATGGAGCCAGGTTGTGGGGAGGTTAAAGCTGAGTTTTTAACTTTTGTTCTGAGCTTTTCTCAATTTCAACTCTTCATTCGCTTCGGCGGCACATTGGTTTAAAATCATTTTTAATATTTTCGCCTTACTTTTTAGATCGTCTTTACTGATTTACTTTTCTTTTATTTCCTGTTCGGCTTTTACTAATGCTTCATCTAAACTTTGGAGTGAAAGTAATGCAACCGCCAGATGCTTACTTTCAAAATCATTTCCACCACATCCGGGGCATTTTGAAACCCCCGGTATGATATCTCGGGCATAAATCGCAATCAAGTCCGCAACAACCTAATGTAGACAATTTTTTAACATGATTCTTTCAACCTCATTATAATTTTCGGCTAGATTACCGTGTTCAAATACGATATTAAAATGTCCTTCTCATTTTTTTGGCGATAACACAAAGCGTTTCCGATTTATCATCATAACCTTTTCCGGCCACATTGGAGAAGTATTCCATTTCATTAAAACCAACGCTTTTTAAAAGTTTAGTAATCGTTTCTTTAGTATAAAAATGGTCCCAGGTTCGATAAACTGTAATATCCTCATATTCATCCAGAATTATCATTTGATCCAAGTGGGTATCGTTTTCCGGGTAAACATAATGGGAATACAAGCATATATAAGGGTAAGGCCGCCAAAATCCCGATTCCTCGTATTGCCAAAGTTTTTCATATTCTTTGCTATCAGCGTATTTCACCGGGGTGAATACGTCAAAGATAAAAACTCCGCCGGGTTTTAGAGCGTTGTAAACTTTGCCCAGCAAGTTATGAGTTTCTTCATTCGCCAATGCGCCCAAATCGCAATAAATGAGGATTATGAGTTTATATTCCGCTGTAAAATCGATTGTCAGATAATTTTGGTGGATGTACTCGATTTCCAATTTGTTTTCCACTGCTTTTTGCTTGGCGTAATCAAGCGAACGAGTTGAAAAATCGATACCGGTTACCTGAAAGCCTTGCCTTGCGAATCTTTCGCAATATAAACCCGGACCGCAACCCAAGTCAAGAATTTTGTCCCCCTTATTCAACCTGGAATATTCGAAGATCCATTTAGTCGAGTCGTCGATAAAGCCATGCTTGCGGCTGGCGGCTTCTGCATCGGGATCCAAATGGGCTTGTAGCATCCCTTTGGAAATATGCTCGTCATTCCATAATAACGAAGCGTTGCTTTTTTCGAAAAGATCCGGTTTTCGGGCATATTTTTTCAATAACTCAAAATCAAGTTTATTCAAGGTCTTTTATCCTTTTCTAAGTGATTTTAACTGATATCGGGCGTGAACCGCTGATTTTTTAATAAAGGTGCTTATCATTTTCGAGCAAATCGAACTCTATTTTCCGTAACCACCACATAACGATCAATCAATTCGCTGGCATAACCTTGTAATAGTTTTTGTAGCAGTTCAATCTTATTGCTGGCCCGTTCATCATCAAGACGTAAAAAAACAACACCTCTAGGGAGATATCGTTCGCGATAAATCTTTTCCCCAAAGTCCTTATCATTTGTTATTAAAAATCCAATTTTCAGCCAACGCTTTTTGGATAATGGCATCATCATCCATTCCCCGCGCCTCTTCATATACCGAAAAAACTTCATGCTGTTGATTTCGCAACCACTTGGGTACTATCGGGCCGGTACATTCGTCCATCAGAAAACGCATTCAGGGTGCCTCCATTGCCAAAGGCATAAAGGTAGTGTTCTCTAAGGTTTTGGTGGCAAATAAAATGCATGCCTGAATATCCTCTTGAACGAGCCCTTCATATTCTCCTAAAATTTCTATAGTGGTGGCGCCATGAGCTAGTAGGCCAAGTATATACTCAACGGTTAGCCGTGTTCCTTTAATAACCGGTTTGCCAACCATAACTTTTGGGTTAACCGGTAATCACCGCAACTCTGGTTAATTTCTTCCATGTGTATCTCCTTATCTTATTTCTTTTTCAGCCTTGAGTTTCTTAATTTTTTCAACTATACTATTTTGGGCGTCGACAATTTGGGGGATATTAATGTTATCTAATTTGAACAACTCATTGGCCTCGATTAAAACCGGCAACAAATTTTTGGGAAAGCATTCAATAATTTTGGTTTGAGTCTTGCCGCCTGCGCCTTTCATTCCTACTGCCAGTTCCACAATATCTATCTCCCGTAACAGTCTTTGAATCGCGCGCTAATCCACTTTATCAAAGAGCTTTACCAAAAGACCGGTTGCCTCCGAATATACCTTTTTATCTTTAACGGCTTGCACGAAATCGGCAACTTTCGATTCCTCGTTTTCATCATCGGCACCAAAATGTTGCCTAATCTCATTAACAAAATCCACTCCAAAAAAGGAGATTAGTCTTTCTCTGATATCCCACGGATACTCACCCATTTGTATCGATAAAAGACCTTCTTTAATAAGTATGGCCGATAAAAATTCTTTACCGGAATAATTGCTTGAGTATATGTAGTTATTTAATATCTCACGGAACACGATAGGTTCCATTCCCGATAACATTAGGTGAAGTCCCTTTTGGAGTAGAAATGGAGATTTTTCATTGACCTCGGACTCCAAGGATAAAAGGCCTTGTTTATGAGCTTTTTTAGAAAGGGAAATCATTAAATCCAATAGTTGAAGGCACTCTTTCTTTTCTTCAACACTACAGCTAATTTTGTTATAAATATTGATATCGCTCATTTTTATACACTCCTTGGAAGCTTGTTTGGTTAACTTTAAAATCATTTTTTGGCGGTATTCTTTCGGCGAAATTTCTTTTATATGTAAGTCTCGAATTTTTTTGCTATATATTATAGATTGAAAGAAGTATTTTGAATGCCTAACTACGACTCACCCCCTGCGATCTATTGTGTTTATTGTAACTCTTGAGTCATCCCCCTCTCTACTGAGCTACTTCTG
>JBJKPO010000013.1:0-4601 GCA_046706235.1 Bacillota bacterium
CGCCGGGTTAATATCGGCCAAAACAAGAATATCGGCATCGTTAAACGATTTGGCGAATTCCTCAAGTAAAATTTTCGTCCGGCTGAATAAATGCGGTTGAAAAGCACACCAAATCCTCCCTTTGAAAAATTGGCGCGCCGCGGCCAAGGTAGTACGGATTGCGCCCGGATGATGGGCGTAATCATCAACAATCAGTGTCCCATTATACTCGCCTTTCAACTCAAAACGATGTTGGACCCCGGTAAATTGAGCGACTGTCGCTAAAGACTTTTCCAAGGGCACCCCCATTTCGGAGCCTATTGCAATGGCGCCTAATGCATTTTGCAGATTGTGACGCCCCGGGACCTTTAAAAGGATTTCGGCTTGAGTCTTTCCCCGGTAAGTCAGTTGCGCCGAAACTCCCAAAGGAGAAACCGGTTTTATTTTGTCAACGGACCAGTCAAATCCAGTTTGGAACCCAAACGTAATGGTTTTCCCCGGAAATTTATCTTTCAGATTAGCGGTATTAGGATCATCACCCCAAACAAATAAAACTCCATCCGCGGGTAAACGTTGGACAAAATCCTCAAAAGTGCGAATCACGTCATTCATAGTTGGAAAACAATCCGGGTGATCCCAATCGATATTAGTTATTAATTCCATGGTGGGATTGAGTTTTAAAAAGGATCGGTTAAACTCGCAGGCTTCGACTACAATAATCGGCGACTTGCCGAAACGGTGATTTCCCTGAAAAGCATTGATTTCTCCACCAATTAAAACCGAAGGATCGAAACCGGCTTCCGTTAAGATTAAGGCCGTCATCGCCGAAGTAGTAGTCTTTCCGTGAGTTCCGGCAATCGCAATTCCTTGTCCCACATCGTCCATTAGTTTTCCAAGCAACTCGGCGCCTTCTATGATAGGAATACCGCGTCGAACCGCTTCGGTAACCTCAGGATTATCCATACCAACCGCATTGGTAAAAATTACATCATCAGCCCCATTTATATTGGCCGGATCGTGCCCCAAATAGACCTTAATACCTCTTGCCGCTAAATTTTTGATTTCTTTCGAGTCTTGCCAATCGGAGCCGGAAATTGTATAACCACGTTCCAAATATATCTTGGCCAATCCTCGTAAACGCGCCCCGCCAATTCCCACAAAATGGAGATGCTTCATAAAACCACGATTCTCCCCTCTATTGCACGTAATATGTGCATGGTCCAATCCATTATATCATATTTCTCTACTAGTATTGATCTCTTTCTTGAGTTCTAATAATATTTTAATATATTATCGGAGTAGTTTACCTGTTAACTTTTTCTTTTTTGAGCCATACTAATATTGGGACATTTAGTATAGCGTTCTGTAAGCGGAAAAATGCTATACTAATGAAAAACGTTCTCTTTTTGATTGGCGAGTTTTTAGAGAACGTTTTACTAGTCCCGAGGGGGTGAAACCGTGAGTCGCCGTCAAAGCATCGTTTCCGACCCAGTAAAATATGAAATCGCCAAAGAGCTTGGATTTGCGGATCGGATTCAAGTTGAGAACGGTAGCTACGACTATGGCAATATCACCACTCGCGAAGCCGGGTTAATAGTCCGAACCTTGATCAAAAAAGCGGAGGAGCTGTTATCTCGCGGTTAGTAGAATTACGCTAACACCGGATTAATACTAAACGGGTATCGCGATTCTACTAAAAAAGCGGTGTGAAAACCTGAAATATATCAGTAAACACATCGCTTTTTAATTTAATAACTTTTTTACGGTCCTATCTATTTTAAAATTAAAAAAACCTCCTTCGAGTAACAACCACACCCAAAAGCACCCGAAAAACAGTTAATTTTTTCCTTTATTTTCTTTGCATTAGGACCACCGGCATGGTAGAATTAAAGAACATAGAAAGATATATAAATATAAATGGAGGAAAGAAGGGAAGTAAAAAATGAAAAAACTTCTCGCCACTTTGGTAGTTTCCCTGTTATCGTTATTCGCACTGGCTTCTATCTGTGGAGCATGCTGGTGGGGCTTCTACCAGCCGGAACTACCACAAAAATCGTAATCCCCGATTTATTGCCGCTTTATTATACCGTTATTAATATAGCGGTATTTTTTATTTTGTCAGGACTATCAAGTTAATTCAGCTTGCGTAAACATAGACGAGACAATAAACCATCTGTTTAGCCACGAAAATTTAATCAAAAAAAAGATTTTTTATGCGCGCAAACGCTTTTTCTAGTCTCTTTTCACACCTTTCGTTTATTTCGTTGTTCACAAATGTATTTAATCAACTAATTCCATTAATAGTCATTCATTACTAGCCACTTTAATCCATTTACAAACGCCGTTTTCTCGATTTCTAACGAAATCTGCCGTATTTTGACGAAAAATAACATTATCCGTTGTATTGTTGAAAACATATTTTTTTTTTAGTATACTATTTTATGGTGGTTTCATGCACTAATTGGATTATTATGGAGATGATCGTCGGATGACTCGCGAACTATTGTTTCGGCTAATAAACCAGCAATTATTGGTACAATTGTTTCTAATCGAGCTTTCATTTATCCTGTCGTGGTTTATTGTAATAAAGCTACAATTACGAATTGTGGAAGCGCGTGTTGAACTTAAAAAGATTTTGTTTTGTTCCTTAATTGGTTCTATAATTAACTTACTGATCAAGCCATTTCTCCCGGCGCTGGCTGCTCCCTTGATTCAAGTCACCTTACTGGTTCTCTTTTTAAAGGTATACGGGAAAGTCCGGCTAATTTTAGCTTTTTGGGCATTTTTTCTTAGCCTAATAACTATTATATTTGGATCTTATATAATACCATTATTACTATATTGTTGGGATAAAAATACTAGTTCCTTTCTAGTAAACAATGAGTATGGAATGATTCTCGGCACTTTAGGCGAGACTATAGGACCAGCTATAATGCTGCATATTCTTTCAACGTTTAAATTTTCAGTGACCTTCCCGGTATCAAGAAAACCTACTAAAACCGAACTGCTCGGAATACCCGCCTTCGGCTTGATGTACTTATCTATTTATAATTCATGTATTCGACTTCTTTACACTATGAGAAACAATCCTAAAGAAATACTGAATGTCTTGCTTTCCGATTGGATAACAATTATCGGTTCCGTATTAGGCGCTTCTTTAATTGTCGCGGTCCTTATGAAACAGCGTTCCATTGACCGGCAGCAACAAGAAGTTGTGCGCCGGCAGCTTGAAATCGAACAGCAACATCATGAAATTACCCGTCAGCAACATGAAACCGAGCGGCGGTCGTTTCAAGCTGAGATCGATGGATTGCAAAAGCAAAATAAGAATTTGCACGCGCTAAACGAGCGTTTGAAGGCGGAAAAGCTGAAACCGCGGGAGATGCTGGCATCTCTTCAAAATTTGACTTCCGGCTTACAGGATATCACTCAATCGATCCTGGACAAGATCAGCCCCGACCCGGACCCCGAGCTCCTGGAACAGTTTTCCGGTGAGGAGTTGAAAATCATCCGACTGGTCGCGCAAGGCGCCAGCAACAAGCAAATCGGCGCGGCCCTTTATTTGGATGACGGGACCGTGGCCAATATTATCACCGGCATTTATAAAAAGACCGGCACCAGATCCCGGGCCCAATTATCGGCTTACGCCACCCGGGAAAACCTGACGGAAAGAACCGGAAATGATTGATCTCACCGGTCATTAGGAAAACCGGGATATTTTTCATATACCCTGCTATACTAGGAAAACATGAAGAAGTTCATGTTTTCTTTTTATTTTTATGAAGCTGAAAGTATTTACCAAAAAACCAAAGAATGATAAAACTAAAATAGTCGTCTAACATTACACATTCCATTTTTTCAAAAAACACCATTTATAAACCACTATTAAAGAAAGGAGGCATACAATCAATGACCGGGGTCGAAAAAAGACTGGTATCGGAAATGTTGGCGTTACCTTTGGAAAGCCGGGCCCAATTGATGGAAGTTCTGGCCCAAAGCCTGGACGAACCTTACAATGAAGATTTTAAAGTCTTTTTACGGGAAATCGAAGAAATACAGCGTTAAAAAATCAAAACCGGAAAGGCGGGTTGACATTGGCCAACATCTCACTAACCGACAACAGATTGAAGAACGCCATGATTTATATCGATTATGAAAATATCGCGGAGTTGCTGAAAAAATTAGGGTACGATCCCCTGAAGATAAATTTCTTCGAGATAATACAGGATAAACTGATAACCTCCGGGTTGAAAATCATCGATATCATCGTCTTCGGTAATTTCGAAAAAGACAGCGCGAGCGTTAAGCTGCAAACAATATTAAGGAGTTCGGGATTTCAGACCCGCCACAGCTCAAATAGCGGCAAAAACTCAAGCGATCTGGAATTAACCGTAAACGCGTTGCGCGATCTGTATAAAAATCCCAGCATCGATGTATTTGTGATAATTTCCAGTGACCGCGACATTATCCCCCTGCTCAAGGAAATCAAATATGAAAATAAAATAGCCTACGTAATTTCCACCAAAAACGGATTCAATCCGACCGTCATTAAATTCGCCGATTGTCATGAATACCTTGAGAATATTTTCAAGCTGCCCCCGCCGCAAAACGCGGTAGTGAAC
>JBJKPO010000014.1:0-3640 GCA_046706235.1 Bacillota bacterium
GATCCCAAACCGGCCTTCCAGCATGTTTGTTTTTGACCGGGAGGACTTCTTCCGTTTATTAAATACTCCGGGTTGTTTTACACCTTTAAGAATTGAAACGGAAATCGTTGAAAGTAGCGATCCCACCAGGCTAGCTACTTCCTGCCGCCAAGAAATAGTGCGGATTTTAAGAGAGAATAACTTTCAAGGAGAAAGCACCCGAGTGGCGGCATTGCTGGTTTGTCCCGAAAACTACAGGGTGAACGCCGAGTCGGTGGAACTGTTGTATCAGGAATGTCAAAACCTGACCAACACCCCCACCTTATTTAGAGGATTATATATCGATAATTCATTGCAACGGAAGATGGTCCTGCATTTACTGCTGGCCGGTCTGGAAATGCCGTTAAACCGCCTTCAAGGGATACGGGCCAAGATCCAGGAAGTGGCTCCGGAAATCGCTAACCGGGTTAACCGGCGTGTTTCCACGAACTTGGGGGAAGACTTGATAGAGTGGGATCAATCCAATCCGTTGCCGGCGGTACGCCGGCGCAGTTTTGGCGATACTCCTTCAACCGCACCGGTACAACCGGTCTTGAACGATGTGAAATCGGCCGCAAACCTGGCTGAAAAAAGTTTGTCATCAGTCCGTACCGATACCGTTAAAACCAATAATGAAGTTGCCGCAACCAAACAAGAAGAAGGTTACCGGGTTTTAACCGTCGGCCAAATCTCCGATTTGATGAATACCGCGAAAGACATTACCGGAACCGAAGATGAGAAGAATAAAAAAGGTTTCTGGAGCCAGTTTAAATCGGTAAAAAAGCAGTAACCGCATATTTTAAAACCGGTATTCAAATAACTCCCGCCTTGATTTATCAAAGACGGGAGTTTTTATGCTGATATCATTCTTTCACTTCTTTTTTGTTTCCTTCTCTTTTGCGAAAAAGAAGGAAAAAGATCATGTCAAAGAAGGGATTACAATCTTTTCGAGGGAGAAGCGCGAAGATGTCAAAAGGCGACCCTATCCCTGAAAGGGGAACGGCTGGGCTTTGCAGGTATGTAAAATAAAGCAAGCATTTCAAATGAACATCTTCGAATGAAATAGAGGAGAATGATATGTATGTCACAAACCATAAACATCTTCCTTGAAGGTCTCAAACAAGGGCTTTTTACTAAGAGGTCCGATGGGGCGGTAATTGCGGATTTAACCGCGAAGGGGCTTGTGGGTTAGCGGCTGACCGATTAACACCATCAATATTAGCAACTTATATAGTTGAACTATCTCGGATTCTTAATGAATTTTATCACGAATGTCCGGTGTTTCGCAGTGAAATACCCGGTCAAAGGTTAGCTTTGGTTTCGGCTTTTCGAAATATTTGCGGGAAATGTTTGGATCTGCTGGGGATTGATAAAATCGAAGAGATGTAGTAAAGAGAATATATAAATATTACCCAAAAAGGAACTCTAGCTTGGATAACTTGACATGACAGGAATAAAATGATATAAAAAAACTATAAAATAAAGGTGATACCAATTAATAATTCAGGAAAGACAAGATTATACGATATAGGAGTATTCGAATGTCTACCAGTCAAGAGGGCGTAACATTCCAAGAGGCATTAGATGTAATTGAATCATTACCTGAATATCAGCAAGAAGATCTTATTGAGATTATTCGACAAAGGTTATTAGAGCATAAACGAGAGTTATTATCGTTAATCTAAAGGAGAGTTTCCAATGATACGCGTATCCAATGAAATGTCCGTCGAGTTAAGGGAGAACATGCGGGGTGGCACAGGGACCGTTCAGATTAAGCACTTGTTTAAACAGGATGAATTGACCGGCAAAGCACGTCTGGCGGCGGAGATCACCATACCGGCCGGCGGCTCCATCGGTTTTCACCATCACGACCGGGAGGAGGAAATTTACTATATCATTTCCGGAAAAGGAAAAGTGGTTGACCAGGATGTTACGAAAGAGGTCGCGCCTGGAGATGCGATTCTTACCGGCGGCGGGAAGGGGCACGCGGTTGAAAATACCGGTTCGGAACCGTTAGTGATGATGGCGGTTATTTTGTTATTCAGTTAAAAGGTTTTATTACCAGAATATTAAAATTTTCTTCCGTAAATAGAAGGATTTTTTTGCTTTTCGCCGAATTGATGTCGAAGCAACATTGCTTTGCAAATTTACGTTAAAGTTTTTTCCCAATTATTCCGACATTTGAAGTACCGATAAATTTTTCTCCGGAAATTATGGAGGGCGTCAGGGAATGATTCTCGACCAATTTAAAATCGAAGGCAAGGTTGTCCTGGTTAGCGGCGCCGGTACCGGCATTGGTCAGGGAATTTGTTTGGGGCTGGCCGAAGCCGGCGCGGATGTCATCGGCGTGGATGACTCTGATATGTCCGAGACCCAAGCCAAGATCGAGAAGATTAACCGGCGGTTTTTAGGAATCCCGGCGAACCTGGTCAGCATTGAACCGATCCCGGGCATTATGCATCAAGCGATCCGGCATTTCGGTCATTTGGATATTTTAGTCAATAACGCCGGGATTATCCGGCGCGCCGATGCTTTGGAATTTACCGAAAAAGACTGGGACGAAGTGATGAATCACAACGTTAAAACTGTTTTTTTCTGTTCCCAGGCTGTCGCCAAGCAGTTTATCCGGCAAGGCACCGGCGGTAAGATTATTAATATCGCTTCCATTCATTCGTTTCACGGCGGGATTCAATTATCCTCATTTACCGCCAGTAAAAGCGGAGTATTGGGCTTAACCAGGCTCATGGCCAATGAATGGGCCAAGCATAATATCAACATTAACGCCATTGCGCCCGGTTATATGGGTAATGGGGATGTTTCTCCATTCCATTTCGATGAGCATTCCGAACCGGAGATTTTAAGCAGGATCCCAGCCGGCCGCTGGGGGACTCCGGATGATTTGAAAGGAGCGGTGGTATTTTTGGCTTCGCCTGCCTCGTCGTATGTTAACGGATTTACCCTGGCGGTGGACGGAGGATGGTTGGCGAGATAGTAATTGTAGATTACAATTACCAATTATAGATTGAAGATTACAGATTATGAGCTTATAAGCCGGGGGTACCCGGCTTTTTGGTTGGGTTCTCCGATATTACTTCATTATTAAGGAGCTGCTTCATTGGCACGAAATAAAAAATAGGAATTGCTTTGAACAGCATCATAATATTGATAAATTTTCAAGTTTCGGAAAGGAGAAGGGTGGTACGAAAATGCCTGAACCAGATTTAATTCAAGCGCTCCTAAAAACCGATTATGATTCGTTTATTGAAAGAATGAGCGAACTTTTACTCACTCATGACATCCCGGCACTCGTTGCCGGTATGGAGAATCCCACGCTGAAACCGGCCCGTAAATTTTGGGTTTTCGCAGTCCTCTGGCGTTATTTGCGTGATTTACGGAGGAACGGAAAAGTTGCGCAAAATACGGAGCATATCATTGTTACGGCGCTTGAACGGCTGGAAATTAAAATGCCATATGATTGGGAGGATCCGTTGCTGGACTTTTATTGGCGCATTTTAGGCGAACTGCCTGATAAATTTTTATCGGAGCCTTTGGAACTGAAGCTATTACAAAAGGAGCGCACTCTTTTCCCGAAATACCGTGAATATTACATTTTATATAAAGC
>JBJKPO010000015.1:0-6517 GCA_046706235.1 Bacillota bacterium
AGCCGAGGCCTTAAATAGTTTTCGCTTTAATAGCCTTGAAGAGTTTCGCAAAGCCCGGTCCGAAAAGCTGAAAAATGCAATCAATGCTTTTTATGAAGCTTTAAAGTTTTTAAGTGTCAAGGATCGGCCGGCCGACTACGCAATGATTCAAAATAACTTGGGGGCCGCCTATAGCTTAATGGCGGAAATTGAGGACAAAGCTCGTAATCTTGATAATGCAACCCTGGCTTATCAAGACGCCTTACGAATTTATACCCCTGAAGAATATCCCGCTTATAATAAAAAAGTGAAAGCCAACCTGGATCGAATCAAACAACGATTCGCCGCAACTTAAAAAACCGGGAAGATAACCCCTGAAAAATTAAAACCCCTTCATAGGGGTTTATTTTTTTATTCCGTTTCTGGATTTTTCTTGCCAAGATTTTCAATATTTAAATTGTGTCTTATTTCCGATAGTTCGTCCTGAAATTTTTTCAGTTCCGTGATAATTTCGGTAAATCTTTTGGAAAATCTGCCGTCACTCCTGCCGACTTCACCTAATAAAAAACAAGTATTTTCAAGCCGATTAATCGCCTGAACGATTTTGGTCTCTTCTAATACGCTCACTAAAAAGCTCCTCCTTTAATTTTATTGATGATAATCCAGTTTATCGTTTACTTCATTTTATCATAAAACTAAGCCTTATAAAGATTCGGTATCGATATTGTTATTCCTCTTAAAGTTGTTCCAATTTCATCAATAAATTTCCGGCTTCGTTAAGATCCTTTCCGAACGTAATTACTCCTTCCCGGTGTCCTCCCATTACTAATACGCAACGGCTCAAAACATTCGTCTCCGCAAATAACCGGTATATTTCATAAGCCATTTCTGGGGTCCCGTATTCGGCTTTCGGGGAAGTAGTCGGATATTTACCATATAATAATTCCCATAACGATAAATTGTGAATATGAATCACCGCTTTAATCCCGAAATCCGATTGATATACCGCAGCATGAGTGAGTGATTCGGAGGATGCCTTAATTGGACCGGAACATGATAAGTTGTTACCGGCAATATCAAAGTCAATCACTGTGGTATAATGTTTTGCCTCCAACAATTCAAGATTACCGGTACCTGTCCCGGTAATAATGAATTGTTCGCTGTTGCCCACCCGGATGCTGATATTACCATAACTGATGCCGTTGGAGTAAACCCCGATTAGCCCCCGTTGGTGCAATATATTACGCCAATGATTGATCTGTTCCAGTTTTTCAGCCGGAACCGGCCCGGCCGGGAACCATTCACAATTAAATTTCAGCTTGCCTTGCTCCATGAAAACCTCTTTTTATTTATTTAACCTGAATCCGGCAAGTAACTTAAAAATCTTTCTAAATAGGGACTTGCCGGATTCAGTAGATAAACCCGATCCGGCAAATTTTTTTTGTATTTCAAGAAAATTTAAATGTACTTGCCGGATCGAGGTTTAAATTTAGTGTCTTCCGTAAAACATTAACTTATCCAATTATAAAAATGGATAATTGATGATTGTCAATTGTTACTTTCCCTATATCCTTTCGGATGATTCTTATGCCATCTCCAGGCGTGTTCCATAATCGCCTCCAATTGGGGATACTTTGGTTTCCAACCCAATTCCTTTTGAATCCGGTCCGACGAGGCGACTAAGACGGCCGGATCGCCCGGGCGGCGGGAAGTTTCTTTTATCGAAATTTTTTTACCGGTAACCCGCCCGGCGGTTTCAATCACTTGCCGGTTGGAATAACCCTGACCGTTGCCTAAATTGTATATGTTTGACTCAACGCCGTTTGCCAACGCTTCCAATGCCAGCAAATGTGCTCTGGATAAATCAGTTACGTGAATATAATCCCGGATGCAGGTCCCATCGGAAGTTGGATAATCGGTTCCATAAAGCTCCAAATGTTCCCGGAACCCCTGAGCCGCCTGTAATACAATCGGGATCAAGTGCGATTCGGGCTGGTGGTCCTCACCCATATCCCCTTCGGGATCGGCGCCGGCGGCGTTGAAATAACGTAAGGCGATGAACCGTAAACCATAAGCCCGGTCATAGGCCTTCATGATTCTCTCGAAAGTAAGTTTGGAAAGACCGTAGGGGTTAGTGGGATTTTGAGGATGGTCTTCGGTAATCGGGATTTGCCCGGGTTCACCGTAAACCGCCGCGGTGGATGAAAAAACAATCCGTTTCACTCCGCAGTCAATCATGGCGTCTAATAGCGATTGCCCCCCGCCGATGTTATTGCGAAAATATTTGGCGGGTTCATTAACCGACTCCCCCACCAGGCTATAAGCGGCAAAATGCATTACCGCCTCGATTTGTTCCTCTTGTAAAATCTTTTTTACCAAAACCGGATCGTTGATATCCCCCGGTATAAATTTACCGGCGGTTACGGCGGCCCGGTGTCCTTTGGTCAAATTATCAAGCACTATCGTTAGATGCCCTTGCCGGTTCAAATCGAGATTGACCTGGCTGCCGATATATCCCGCGCCACCGGCCACCAATATTTTCATAATAAAAACACCTCTCATGGCTATCTTTACTTCAACTTTTAACTTTCAACGATGCTCGCACCGGCGGCGGCGGTACTGACGTATACTTTTGCCTCAATACCGGTTTCCCGGCGATAGGACTCGATAACTTGGCTGGAAAATTCGGCGATTGAGTTGGAATCCACCAGATTTACGGTACAACCGCCAAATCCGCCGCCGGTAATTCGCGTTCCTAGAACACCCGGTATCTTACGAGCCAAATCCACCAAGAGATCGATTTCTGGACAACTGACTTCATATAAATCACGAAGCGAGTTATGGGAGGCATTCATCAAACCGCCAAATGATTCTAAATCACCCTGTTTTAAAACCCGGATGCTTTTTAAGACCCGGTCGTTTTCCATAATTACGTGCCGGCAGCGTTTATCGACCACTTCATTCATCTCCGGCTTACAGGCATCCAGTTGTTCGATGGTTGCATCCCGCAAAGCTCTGATTCCCGGAAACCGGTTGGCGAGAACGGCCACGCCTTGTTCGCATTCCTGGCGCCTTTTATTATATTCCGATTCCACCAGACTATGTTTTACCCCGCTTTGACAAATCAATACCCGATTATTTCCAAGTTCTAAAGGTGCTTGCTGATACTCCAAAGAACGGCAATCCAAAAATAAAGCATGGTTCCGGCTGCCCATCATTGAGATAAATTGATCCATTATACCACAGTTCATTCCCACAAACTCGTTCTCGGCCCGCTGGCATAATAATGCCAATTCGGCGGGAAGTATTTTTATATCGTTCAATTTTTGTAGAATAAGCGACGTAACTACTTCTAAAGCAGCTGAGGAACTCAAGCCCGCGCCTTGGGGAATGTCACCTATAAAGACCATATCAGCACCCCGAAGCCGGATCCCTTTTTCTTGAACAACTGAGAAGATACCTCTCGGATAATTGCTCCAGCGACGCTGATAATCGAATTCAACCGGTTTATCTATAGAAAACTCAACCGACTGATCATAATCTCCGGAATAAATAGTAACCAGACGATCGGCCCGCGCCCGGGCAGCCATTACCATCTGAAAGTCGATCGCCATTGGAAATACATATCCATCATTGTAGTCGGTATGCTCTCCAATCAAGTTCACCCGTCCCGGAGCTCTGCCGATCATAATTGGTTCGCCTGTCGTCCCGAATTTTTTTCCAAAAAGTTTCCGAATCGTTGCGATATTATCACTCATATTCCGGTTTCTCCCCTCAGCGGAAATCACAATTCTATTAAAAGCGTTGTGAAAAAACCTAATCAAAGCAATACACAACGATTTTTATTAAGAATTGTAATATTCCTATGCCTATAAATTGGGTTTATTACAATTCTACTAATTGGTACTCCATTTCGCCCAGTCCCATTTTAACTCCATGTTGCAACTGGATAAGCGGGTTTATGTTAGAATACGCCATTTCCACCAGATGACGGTGATTAGCTTTGGCGGTAAGGTCCAGAGTCGCTTTATCGATGGCCACTGGGTCCTGGGAAGCCAACATGCCGATATCGGGAATGAGCTTGGTTTGTTTGGTATCAAAACAATCACAATCTGGGGTCATATCGACCAGAACATTGATGAACAGACATTTGTTCAGTTTATCTTTAACGGCGCCGTAAGCATGTTCGACCATACTTTTTTGGAGCCGTTCCGATCCGCTTCCCCAATTATATTCAATAGCGTCATAACGGCAGACCGTGAAGCATTCGCCACAGCCGATGCATTTTTCCAAAAGGATTTTCGCCTTTTGATCCGACTCAACAATGGCTTGTTCGGGACACCACTTGATGCATTTCCCACAGAAACGGCATTGTTTTGGCATTACCTTCGGTTTAATCGAAGAGTGCTGCCGTAGTTTTCCGGCCCGGCTCGCCAAACCCATCCCTAAGTTTTTCAAGCAGGCGCCTAACCCGGCTCCCAAGTGACCGGTGGGATGGGACACGGCCACCAGTACATCGATTAACGCTACCTCCCGGGCAATTTTAACCGACTTATCCAGTTCACCGTTGATGGTGACCTCGATTTCGGCCCCGCCGGTCAAGCCGTCGGCCATGATAAGCGGGGCGCCGACCTGCTCAATACCGAAACCATGCTTTTGGGCAAGCATAATATGGCTGACCGCTTCGATACGTTCTCCCATATAAAGGGTGGAGGTCTCTGTTAAAAAGACCCTGTGGCTTTTTACCCGGGCGGTATCTACTATCGCCTTAATCAGCTCCGGTTTCACATGGGTGGTATTGTTTTTTTCGCCGAAGTGGGTTTATACGGCCACAAAATCGCGAGGTTCAATTAAGTTTTCATTCCCGGCGGCGTTTAATACTTTTTTAAGAGCCGCCACTTGTTCAGCCAGTGACGGATTATCATTTACAGGCGCAAAAAATAATGGTTTCATGGGATTCACTCCTAAAAATTCAAATTTAATTCCTCCGTTACCGGTATTTAAGCATCGAAACATCGATACTTTCGGAGAAAATTCAACTATTGGAGTAAATTCGACAAAACAATAATAAATCCTGTAGCTGGTCGGGAAACTTCCGGGATTATATTTACATATAGTTTTTTATTTTTTTAATTACTTTTATTACTTTAAATACCGAAAATCCTTTCTAACGTATTCATGACAAGTATTTCCGGCAATTTGACAAATTTAGTGATCCACGATATATTTAATCAATGATGTTAGTCTTTTATAATGTTTTCGCTAACATTATCGATTTATTGATCAAAACCCATACCCGATTAAAAGCAGATATTAAGTTAATAATTAACTATCCGAAATGTTTCCGTTAACACTAACACGACCCTATTGGAGGTGATATTGGGAACAATTTGTTCACAAAAAAATAAGACCTTAATAACGGATAAGGAGGAAAAACAATGAAAAAAGGAATCGTACTTATTTTAATTGTCACATTGCTATTTGTTATTGTTTCAGGCTACACAACCGCGGTGGATACATTGTTATCGCAAGGTAAACCGGCTACCGCCAGTACTTACCAAGCCGGTAATGACGCCGCCAGGGGTAACGACGGGAGTACCAGCACCAGGTGGGCGGCGAGCAGCGCGGCGTTCCCGCAATGGTGGAAAGTGGATTTAGGTACTAGTTATAGCTTAAACCGGGTCGACATTAATTGGTACAATAGCAGCGGCCGGTCGTATAAATACATGATCGAAGTATCTTCCGACAATGTTAATTTTACTACTGTGGTTGACAAAACCGGTAATACTACTAATGGCGATACTTCAGACAGTTTTACGGCCAACGGGAGATATGTAAGAATAACCGTCACCGGCACCAGCGCCGGATGGGCTTCATTCTATGAGTGCAAGGTATATAACACATCAGGTGGTCCGACAGCGACTCCAACCGTACCGCCGGCAACCGCAACTCCGACACCGACAATGGGACCGACTGCAACCCCGCCCCCGACCGCGCCTCCGGGTAAAGTATTACCAGGAAAAATCGAGGCTGAAAGTTACGATGCCATGTCCGGTGTCAACACCGAAACTACCAGTGATGCCGGCGGCGGACTGAATGTCGGCTGGATCGATCTGAACGACTGGATGGACTATATTGTTGCGGTTGGAGCCACCGGCAATTACCAGATCGATTACCGGGTAGCCAGCCCGAATGCGACCGGAAGGGTTGACTTCCGGGTGAACAGCGCGACTTTGGCAACGACCACGATCCCGAATACCGGTGGCTGGCAGGCCTGGACCACCATATCGGCGACTGTCAGCTTAAACGCCGGCGTTCAGACCATTCGTTTATTCTCTAGCGGCGGCGGTTGGAATATCAACTGGTTCCAGGGAACCATCGCGGGACCGACGACCACGCCGACTCCAACTCCAACCCAAGGACCAACGGTTACCCCGACCCCAACCCCGACTCCTGGCGGGCCGACACCAACTCCCGACGGTAGTTTCTGGGATCGTTCCGGTATACCCACTCCCGCTAATGTGATGATTTATAAATT
>JBJKPO010000016.1:0-7889 GCA_046706235.1 Bacillota bacterium
ACCGAAACCCGTGGCAAAACCGGCGCTAATACCGCAGATGACTAGTTTCTTCCGATCTTCTTTGGTTAATTTTAGTAAATCGGCAAGCGCCGAAGCCATTCCCGCTCCAATTTGAGCGCTTGGTCCCTCTTTTCCGGCCGAACCTCCTCCGGTGATCGTAATTATCGTTGCCACTAATTTCACCGGAACCACGGCTAGTTTAATCCTGCCCCAGCGTTTGTGGACTGCTTCGATAACTTTCTCCGTACCGTGTCCCTCCGCATCGGGTGCCAGATATTTAATTATTAGACTGCTCAAAAATAAACCGATTGGAAGCAGTAAGAAATAATAATGATGCAATTCTGCCCAATCACAGCACCACCCTAATGATTTTAAAACCAACGTACTGGACAAACCCACCACAATACCGGTCAATGTGGCTAAAATTGCCCACTTGACAATACTAATTAATAAAACTGTTTCTTCGATAAAAGTTTTTTTCATATGCTCCGCCTTTTTTATAAATCTTTATCCCTTTTAATCCACAACCCGGACAAAGCCGGAACCAGCAAGGATTCTGTCGATCAACGAAAGATTTCTTTTCCAATAAAAGCTCGCGCTTTTAAGGCGCGCGAAATGGACGGGTTAAGGACTAATCTTTTTAATAATTTGTTAATAAGTTGACAGATTTAAACATAGAAATCCTTATAAAAGCATGTTAAATTTCTGGTTATGAATTACAAAGGAAGGATGCTTTAATATTTCAGCTATCTTTCTATCTTTTCCAACCTGCTAAAATCCTAATATAAATTATATATACTTTTTAACATTTTGTCAATAAGTTTGTACCAAAATCATATGGCATTTAAGTTTAGCATTAAGGAAACATCGATACCATCTTAAAACGAGATTGATGTAAGCCGAACCCGGTCAACCGGTCGAAAATTAGCTAACCGGGAAATTGAATTAAAATCCTAAACTCAATTATTCGTCTTCAAATGGTTCGAGCATCCGCTTGGCCAATTCCTTGCCGCCGTTCAAAGCTAAAACGATTGTTAAGACCCCTAAGGTAATAAAAATAACAGCGAAACCGATTACTACAATCTCCCGGGCGATATTCAACTCCGCCAGCGCCATCGCCGTAAAAAAAATCAATACTACCATTCGAATAAAGCCGGCTATCAGCGATGCCCGGGGAATTCGTTCCCTTCTAAAAGCCTTTTGGGTGACGGCAAAAACCGCGGCGGCAATGAACCACCCAAGTCCCAAAACAAGAAGGGCGATACTAAGCTTCGGAATAAACAATAACGCGTTTTTCAAGAGATCGGAAAGGGCAGTCAGCTTCCATAAACGAAATGCCTCATTTAGAAAAAACAGGAAAATAAACCAGGATACCAACCCACCGATAAAACTGTAAAATCCATAACGTACGTCCCCTTTGGAAAAGTCCTTGGCCCAGCGAAACCGGATAAAAAAACGTTCCAACCGCAAGATGACCGCTAGTTGAATAATAATCCGTTTCACCAGCCATCCCAATGCTAATCCCAGAATCACCAAAAACAATCCGCCAAAAAAACCCGGTAAATATTCGCTGATCGTGTTTCCAATATTTTGAAACATTTGTTGCATTTTTTAATCGCCTGCCTGTTCAATTTTTATTTTGACCGGCCGGCTTGAATAATAAAGACCAAAAAGACGGCCGTTCTTCATACTCTTTAATCCATAACACCGGGCATTTACTATGTTCGGTTATTTCCTGGGCCAGCGATTTCCCGGCCAGGAGTTCCAAAAACTCTCCGCTACGTCCGCCCATCACCATAAGATCAGCTTTATGGGCCAGCTTTAACACTCCTTTAAGCGTATCAGCGTCATTGATGACGAGTAAAGTAGCCGGGAGCGAATTTTCAGTAATAAAATTTTGCAACAAATCAGTTTTAGCCTTTTTTTCCGATTCGGATAAAGCCGGATCCATTACATAACCGATTTTTAATTCGGCCTTAAAATATTCGCACAATCCGGGGGCGATTTCCGCGGCTAATTTAGCGTGGATATCATTCGCGAAAGGAATCAAAACCGTCCGGATGTTTTGGGGATTAAATTCCCCATGCAGGATGGCTACCTCGCTGGGCGACTTCTGAATTACGGTGTCAATTAGCGAGGAAAAGACTCTATCCAAAAATGTGGGATGTTTTTGGCGGCCGAGAATAATAAAATTACATTCTTCCTCCACCGCAGTCTCAATAATCCCTTGTGAGATACGATGAGCGACTTTAATCAAGGTCCGCGAAACCGTTCCCGCGTTTGTCGCTAACAATCCGGCTTGATCAAGCAAAGATTGAACCTTGTCTGTTGCTTGATAACCTTCCCGTAACTGGTGCCCTTCATCGACTTCGATAATTGTTAGGAAAATGTTTTCGGCTTTATTCTTTTCGGCGATGGCCAATGCGACATTGGTAAGGCTCTCTATGGAGTCGGGATTGGCCAGACAAACTAAAATCCGGTATTCTTTCCTTTCAATTCGTTCCAACGCTTTAACCTTTTGAATATGGGCCACTTCCCGCCGTGCGGCGTAATAATAGTAAACCAATAAACCAACTGCAATCCAGGCAATGGTTACTATCCAAGCCACCGGACTATAATTAAACATATAAACGGCAATCGCCAGCAATAAAACAATCCCTAAAATCGACAACCAGGGAAATAATGGCGCAATAAAACCGCGATCCAAGTCAGGGCGTTTTTTACGCAGCCGGATCATCGCCAGATTGACCTGGAGAAAAAGTAACAAGAACATAATGTCGGCGGCGCTCGCCACATCTTCAATCGGTAATGAAATTGCCATCAATACCACGATAAATAAAGAAACCAGTATCGCCCAATGCGGGGTAAATTTACGCGGGTGGACCCGGCTGAAAAAGGTGGGGAAATTACGATCCCGGCCCATTGCAAAGGCAACCCGCGATGAAGAATAAATGGTGGCGTTCAATGCCGATATGGTGGATATTAAACCGCCGAACAAGATCAATACTCCACCGCCGCTAAAAAAGTTTTTAGCCACTTCGACCAAAGCGGTTTCTTTGTGCAACGCCAGATAGTCCCAGGGAGTCATGCCGCCGGGATTGACCGAACCCAGGGCCGTCACCGCGACCAGCAGATAAATTGGAACAACGATTACTAATGATAGAAAAACGGCCCGGGGTATATTTTTCCTGGGATTTTTGATCTCCTCGGAACTTTGGGCAATCACCTCGTATCCTTGAAAAGCAATGAAAGTCAATCCCATGGCTTTAAAAATTCCACTCCAACCATGGGGCATGAAAGGCGTAAAGGCGGCCCGCCAGTCTCCATGATGACAAATCAACTCGATTCCCAATCCGACAAAGATTGCCAAAATAACAATTTTGGTTATCGTGATTAAGTTGCCGATTTTACCGGTCTCCGAGGCCCCCCGGAAATTAATATAACCGAATACAACAGCCACCACGGCCGCCAGTAACTTTTGGGGCGATAAAAAACCCCATTGGGGCAGTGTAATTCCCAATTCATGCAAGACATGTCCGAAATACGCCCCGAAACCAAGCGCATATAAACTACAGGCGACCGCGTGGGCAAACCAGCTCATCCAGCCGGAGATGAAACCGTTCCATTTGGGTAATCCTTCTTTAACCCATAAGTAGCCGCCGCCGGCGTCATGATAGCATGAGCCGAGTTCGGCATAGGACATGGCGGTTAATAATGCCACCATTCCATTTAGGATAAACGTAATAATCAAGCCCGGACCGGCAACCCCGGCGGCGATTCCGGTCAAAACGAAAATTCCGGCGCCGATCATTGCTCCCACTCCGATTAAAGTGGCGTCCGTTAAAGTCATTTCCCGGCTTAAACGGACTTCGGTATCAAATTTTTTCATCGCAATACCTCGCATTAAAAATCAATTAACTTAAATTACCCCGGTCCTCTTTTACGAAGGACCGGGGTAAAAGATTAAAACTTATAACAACAAATTTCTACTAATCAATCGTCTCGTCTAGTACGTCGTCGGAGGAAAGCTGGGTATTACACATGAGGATGTCACCTCTGCGGTTGTAACTCCGGGAGTCCTCGTCATGTCCTTCTTCAAGAGGATAATCCTCACCGTAAGCATATGCGATAATTTGTTCCGGGTCAATACCATTATCGACTAAATATTTCCGAATAGTTTCCACCCGCTGTTCGGATAATACCTGGTTATATTCCCGGGTCCCTTCTTCGTCGGCATGACCGCCCAGGATAATATACATTTCGGGATTGTTTTGTAAAACGGCCAGATTTTTTTCCATGGTTGCGATTTGATCGGAACGAAGCGCCGTCTTATCAAAATCAAAAAAGATCGAATATAACTGCTGATTGGCAACGGTAGGCTCCGGAGTTGCCGCTGGTTCGGGAACCGGCGTTGGCGTTGCATCCGACTCCGGGATTGGAGTTGAAGTAGGAGCTAAAGTAGGTTCCGGTGTCGGTGCTGATTTGCCCCAATTACTTAAAAATTCGACCATTTCGGTTTGATTGTTGTCCTGAGCGATTTGCAAAGCGGTTTTACCGTTATTATCGGTCGCGTTGATATCGGCTCCTTTTTCCAAAAGAAGCTTGGCCATTTCAATATTACCCGTTTCAGCGGCATACATCAAAGCGGTTTTTCCGTCGCCGTCCTTGGCATTAACGTCAGCGCCCTTATCGATCAATAACCCGGCAATATCGGTATGGCCTAAATAAGCCGCCAACATCAGGATTGTTTTACCGTCGTCAGTTTTTAAGTCCGGACTTACTCCCTTATCCAACAAGCTTTGCACTTTGGCCGTATCGCCGTTTCTTACAGCATTAACCATTGCTTTTTCATCATTAGAGCAACCGGCGACTAAAATCAGCATCAGGACCGCCAAAATAATAATTAACTTGGAAAAAAATTTCATTGCTGTTTTCTCCCCTTTCAAGTTTTTATTAAAAAGAGACGCAAAAAGACTCTTCTTCATTTCTCTTAAAATTCCTGCAAGTTTTTTATTAATTAACGTTTAACGTTTCATTAAACACCGTCTTCTGGTCGTTTGACCGCGAAAAAACTAAAAACAAAAATGAAATGAAGCTATTAAAAAGGTTTTGAGCTGTTTCTTTGCATTTTTATAAGAAGTTCGGAGATGAGCGCCTATTTATTGATATATCAGTATTTTTACTTATATATCAATAGTTTTAATAACATAAAAGTGGTATGAAAAACCCAAATTTCGCCACTTACAGCAATCCCAACCTGCCGCTCGCACCGAAACTAATGGCGGAAATGATTCAATTTCCTCTTGAAGTTAAAATAATAACCCTTAAGAGACCTTTTTCAGTAGAGGAAATGAGAACAATGAGGAACGAAGGCCGGAAGCCATTGAAAATATTTTACTTATTTTGCAGGAAAAAAGTAACCATCTGCCTGGCAAGTTTCCGTTGTTCCTCGGTATTCATAAATTGAGCGCCGAGTTTATAATGGCCGAATAAATGTTCAATAAACTCCTGCTGCTTGTCCGGCGTACTTAAATCAATCTCGAGAAAATTTTGAAAGATTTTAGGAAATAATCCCACGAAAACCACCGTGGAACAAATCTGGGCAATCGATAAATTTAACCCGGCCTTTTCTTCCTCACTAACTAAAGGGTCAAACTGTCTGGCCAGCCCGGCCAGCATGGTTCCCAGACGCTTGGCAAAAGGTCCGGTAAAGTTTTCTCCCACAAACGGTTCATAAAAAAAGGCTTTCATCAGTCCCGGATACCGGATCATTCCGGCCATAAAAAACGACATCATGGTGTATAAAGTTAAATAAGGATTTTCACCCTTGGCCAATAGTTCCTCGGTATCGCCTAGAGCATTCTGCATGGCTTGTTGCAGCGCTTGGTCCACCAGCTTTTCCTTGGTGCCGAAATAGTAATTGATCGCAGCACTGTTTACCTTCGCTTCCTTGGCGATAACCCGGGTGGTTAACGCCGGAAACCCGTATTTTTCAATACACTCAATGGTCGCCAGAATAATCTTCTCCCGGACTGATTGTTCTTCCTGGTTCATCGTTCATATTCCCCCGATACCCATTACCGAAATATACAGTTCTGAATCATATTCTACTATAATGACTCCCTTTTTTCAATTAAATATGCTCATCCAGCCAATCAAAAAGCCGTTGGGTTTCCAGGGCCGGCGCTCCGCCTTGACAATGCATGGCTGCCGAATTTTCCGTGGTAAATAACATATAATCCTTGGGACATTTCAACCGGTCATATAATTGTTTGGCCTGGCCCTTGCCCCATGATTCCTGGGCGCCATCCATCACCAGCATCAGACATTGAATTTGGTCGATCACCTTTTCATAATTATATTTTGTTAATTCGGCAAATAAATCCGCTGGTGTTCCAACTCCAAACACCCACATCGCATGATTGATTCCCCAACGGATGCCTACATCGTATTGAGTAATATCACCAAGTTTTTGATTGAATTCCTTGGGATCCTGTTCATACAGGTTAACCAGCGTGGGTGTTAAAATATCCCGAAACATGTTATAAATATTTACATAACCGGGATCGACCACACAAATCTTCAGACGGTGTTCAAAAGCGGCGGCCCGGACGGCAAATCCGCCTCCCATGCTGTTCCCCATTAAAATCAATCGTTCCGGATCAACTCCCGGCAACGCGATCACATAATTAATCACTGGTGTAACCACTTTCTCCCAATCGGGACGGAAGGGTAGTTTTTGCTCCCGGATTACCAATCCCTGCCCCGGTCCCTCAAAAAGCAAACAATGGTAGCCCCGCCGGATTGCTTCCTCGGCGATAAATTTGCTGGATTCGATCGGAGCATCGAACCCTTGATGAAAAATCAGCGTGGGAGCCTTTCCGGCGGCAACCGGAGAACGAAAGAAATATCCCCGGATCGAAGTTCCTTCATAAGGGATCCTGACTTCCCGCACCGGTTCCTTGAGCAGTTTTAAGCCGTTAATAAAGAGTCCGGCTCCTTTGCGATAAGCTGCCGCAATTCTTGGATCTTCCGGATTGGTGTGCAGGAAAACTTCCGCTCCCAGGTAATAGTTTGCCGCCCTCAAATAAGCTTCGCCGGCGCTTAACCGGTGATTTTTATCCAAACAGGCATCTCCGATCGACTCGACCCGCGCGGCGGTCCGGTTCCATTCCCGATACCAACTGAGTTCGCTGGTATGGCGAATCCGTTTTACCGTGTCGAAAATTTCGCCGGGATTTCCCATCCGGTGCCATATTCCATCCATAATAAACAGGGTTCTGGTATTCATGTACCAATTATCGATAAAACGGAATTCCCCGGCTTTCATCTCATCAGTGGACTGTTGTTCGAAATTTTGAGCGGTACTCTCCGGCAACGGTTCAAATTCCGATGTGGCGGGAGATGGTTTGCTAAAGTTTACGGTGATTAAGGTCAGTCCTGAACCTGCCGCCACCAGTAAGACATACAACAGCCATTTGGAAACCCCCGGTTTTACTTTACTGATTCGTTGTTTGGGACACATGGCTTTCTCCTTTCGCCTTTAATGATTTTTTACATGAAAAATTCCTTGAAACATTGCCGCGATCGCAATTACCGGTTTTTGGTTTTGTGCCAGCAAGTCGGTTATTTTTTGATAGCATAAACGCAACCCCGGTTTTAACGGCGCTAAAAGCGAAAAGATGCTGATTATAGCTACCGCCGATAATAAATCGCTAAATTGAAACACCGGATAAATCGACTCCCCTCCCAAAGCGTAAGCAACTGTTCCCTTTCCGATAAAAATGCCGGTTCGGCCGGCAATCCCGATCAAGACCAGGGAAACCGCCACGGCGACACCTAAAGCGATTCCCGCTAACAGGAATATTTCCAAGAAAATAATCAGGAAA
>JBJKPO010000017.1:0-8316 GCA_046706235.1 Bacillota bacterium
TGCTTCTCCGCGGCCTTGAATCCCTTTGGTTGCCTCGGTGATCTTACGTTCCGGTTCTTTGGGTCGCAAGCTTCGAACCGCCGCTCGGGCCTGCCACATTTCGGAATTCCGGATCTGGGCCAGTTCTTCATTGAGTTTCACCTGGTAGTCCGGCTTACTGCATTCGTTGATAACCCGGGCGGTTTCAACGCCTTCCTTTACCCGCTTATATAATTCCTTAAACGTCGGCAATACCGCTTCTTTGAAGCGTGGTTTCCAATCCAAAGCACCCCGTTGCGCGGTGGCCGAACAGTTGGAGTACATCCAATCCATACCGTTTTCATCAACCAGACGGATCAGGCTTTGAGTCAGTTCCTCAACGGTTTCATTAAAGGCCTCACTCGGCGAATGGCCGTTTTCGCGCAATACTTGATACTGAGCTTCCATGATTCCCGCTAATGCGCCCATCAATACGCCTCGTTCACCAGTAAGATCGCTAAACACTTCATTTTCAAACGTGGTTGGGAATAAATACCCGGACCCCACTCCGATACCGATTGCCAAACAACGTTCATTGGCCCGTTTGGTATAATCCTGGTATACGGCATAACTCGAGTTAATTCCGGCCCCCGATAGGAAATTACGGCGCACCGAAGTTCCGGAACCTTTAGGGGCTACCATGATAACATCCACATCATCGGGAGGTATTATCTGAGTTTGATCCTTATAAACAATTGAGAAACCGTGAGAAAAGTATAGGCCGTCGCCTTTTTTAAGGTTTTGTTTAACCATCGGCCAGATTTGCCGTTGAGCAGCGTCGGTCACCAGCATCATAATGATGGTGCCTTTGGCGGTGGCTTCCTCCAGTTCGAATAAATCTTTTCCCGGCACCCAGCCATCCTTAACCGCCCGATCCCAGTCTTTCATGAATTTCTTGGATTGACCGATGATAACATTAAAACCGTTTTCTTTCATATTAAGTCCCTGAGCCGGCCCTTGAACACCATAACCTAAAACAGCAATGACTTCATCTTTTAATACTTCACGTGCTTTGGAAAGCGGAAATTCGTCACGGGTAATCACCGTTTCAACTTCCCCTCCAAAATTAATTTTAGCCATATTAGCTTAACCTCCTTTAGGTTCATTGAATTGGTTTTAACTTACTCTAATTATAATAATATATCATAGATATATATATCATACAATAATTCAATTCATAAAATATGACGGCTTCAATGACAAGTAGCGCAACTACCGCCATGGCACGTTCCACACGAATGAGAGCCTCCGATTGGTTGAATCCCTTCACTACTGATACTTTTAGCGGAAAACACCGAAATCCTTTTCTGGGTGTTATGCGAAGCGCATTTTGGACATGGAACCGAATTACATCCCATGGCGCATAATTCTTCAAATTGTTGCCGGCAATCGAGGCAAGTAAATTCGTAAATAGGCATATTTTATCTCCTGATTTTAATAGTTCTTCAGCACCGTTCCGAGTGTCCCGTTCGTTATACCGGCGGCATTCGCTTCATCAGTATCGAGGTGCAACTCCATTTTAAAATTGGGGTTAACTCTTACCGTTACCCGTCCAAATATCAATTCACGCTCACCTTTGAATTTAACCGTAACCAAATCCCGGTCCGATAACCCAAATTGAGCGGCTTCCTCGGTATGTAAATGAATATGGCGTTGAGCAATAATGACTCCTTCCTGTAATTCAATTCTCCCGGCCGGACCTTCAATGGTAATCCCCGGTGAACCGGATAAAGAACCGGATTCTCTGACGGGTGGATGAATCCCTAAAATGAAACTGTCGGTCTTGGATATTTCAACTTGAGTGGCGGAACGAACCGGGCCTAAAATACGAACCCTGTCGATTTTTCCTTTTAACCCGACTATGGAAACCGTTTCCTTGCAAGCAAATTGACTGGGTTGAGAAAGATCCTTGACCGGTGTTAATCGATAGCCTTTACCAAACAGTGTTTCAAGATCTGATTGGGAAAGGTGAACGTGACGATTGGAAATTCCTACTGGAACCTTAATCTCAGACATCGAAAACGCCTCCAAATAAATTTCGTGTGCATATAAATAGGTTTTGGACATAAAAAAACCGGTTATTGAACCGATTGAGTTTTAATGGCAGGGGAGACAGGACTTGAACCCGCAACCTACGGTTTTGGAGACCGCCGCTCTACCAATTGAGCCACTCCCCTGTTTTTCACCCAAAAAAGCTGTACTTAATCCGGTATTAGAATACATATCACTTATAAATTATAGCCAATAAACTTTGGTTTGTCAATTTCATTTCCGAAAAGGTTCATGACTAATTTTTACGAGTGGCTAAATTAATCCCAATAACACCTCCGAATACGCCAATAAATGCGTTAATCAAAGTTTTAGTGAAGAAAATTCCCCAAACAACTGGTTGAGTCATTAATGAATTTAAAATCATCAGCACTACCGAACTGGTAACTCCAACCCCTAAACCGGTTAACCATCCTTTTACAGGACTCTCGCGGCCGGCGGTGATTGAACCGGCGATTACCGCCAAATACCCCATTAATAGATATAAATTATTACTATAAGGTTTTACGATCGCCATCCAGCCAAGTTCGGTTAATACAGCCAACAATATGGTAAGCGCTAGATTGACAATCAAAGTCACCAGACACCCGTAAAGAATCGGGCCAATGGGAACCAGCGGATTTTCCCGTTCGAATTCCATAATTTCACCCCTTTAAGGCTTTTACTACAACTTATGGAATATCAAGCCGAATTATGACTTTAATCTTCCTCTGATTCCGTCACGTTCAAATCCGGTGGACCGCTGGTATCCTCATCCTCGTTAACGGAATCGTTTTCAATTTCCACGGGTTCGATGGGATTTTCAAACAAGATGATTCGTTTAACCGGATCGACTGTTACAGTGAGATTGAATAACTTCAAATAACCATCTATCGATAGATATAAATTATTATCAACTATTATAAAAAATTGGTTTTGATTCGAATTACTTACCCCGTTCAATTGATAATTTTGAAGGTCATTTTTAGCAACTTCAAGTACGGTTTGAGCATAATTTACCGTAAAACCGGTTTTGGATACGGTATAGCCAAATTCCAACTCATCCAGGGAACTCAAAGCTTTAGGGGCAATATACAGATTATTGTTTTGATATACGGCTGGTGGAGTGAGTTCGTTAATGACATCATTATTTCCCAGTTTAAAATCATTGGTTTTAAAAGCATTCAACTTAAGTATCTTTCGATTTTGGGACCAAAGCAGGAAAATATCTTCATTTGAACTATCGATAATTTGGGAAATACGTCCGGTTTGGCAAAAAAACTGTTCCCGCCATTGTTTCAATTTCGGATCGTATTCGGAATAATGAAATTTCCCGGCGGTATCCGTGGTAATCAATTGTTTTTGTTTTTCATTATTAGCCAGATACATTGTTTCAGTTATATAGTTGAGTTGGGTAAGCCGGTCTTTATATTGATAACTTTTATCAGTATATCCCAAGATATAAATAATCCGTTGAGAAGTACTAATCAATACTTCCGGTTGTCGATCATTGTCCCAGTCTCCAGAAGTTATAGCCAATATTTTACCCCAGAGATAATTATCCCAAACCGAAACAATCTGATTATTCACCAGTTTTAAGATACCGACACCCCCGGTTTTGTATGCTACGATAATTTCCTGTTTCGAATCACCATCAATATCCAAAGTAATCAGATAATTAATCCGTCGCCATGCTACCGGGCTTTTCCATACAATATCCAGCAATTTCTCGTCCATTTTCAATAAATATAAAAAACCATCCTGATTTTGCACCAATTGATTAAACTGCTGCCCGTCAAAATTGCCGGCCGCAATACTGGTAATGGTTGACCATACATATTTTTCGTAATTATGAAGCGCCCAGTTTCCGTTTTCCAGTTTATAAACGAAAATATACCCGGGTTCGCCGGTACCGGCGATAATTTCGGAAATACCATCGTTATTGATATCTTGAATGATGAAAGTGGTAAATGCGATTTCCGGTGGTTTTAACGATTGGGTTTCCACCCATTCCGAGGCTTCATTTTCGGTAAAAATCCGTAATTGACCCTGTATGAGAGAAATCGCGGTTAATTTACCGTCTAAAAAGAACCATTGGGTATTCTTAGGGATTAGATTAAGTGCTTCACCCCAATTCAGGCTATAAAACCAATTGGGTGAATTGTCGGCTCGAATTAAAGTGAAATTTCCAATGGCAATAGTTATTAAACCCAGCCAACCGCAAATCATTAATAAGGATAAAAATCGTTTTATTCTAGTTTTAAAAAAATCGCCGAATCTACAAAAAAATTTCATTGATTTATCACAGCTTTCAAATCATTATAATAATTTGATAGAACCAAGTGAAAAAAAAATTGTGTATTCCTACACAAACATTATTGTTGGTCGGGCAGGCGGGATTTGAACCCACGGCCCCCACCACCCCAAGGTGGTGCGCTAGCCAAGCTGCGCTACTGCCCGAATTATGATCCAAAACATTTTATCATGAATCAGGCAGTTCGTCAATACATGGTAATCATATTTAGCAGTGCCTACTGATTGTTAAGTTATAAATCGGACTTTTTATTTTCAATAATTTCAGGTGTATTATCCGGTATACGTTGTATACCGGCATAATCCGGGCAACCGGTTGCGCTGTTCCATTTCGTTTCAGGAAATGCCCAAATTTTACAAAACTTGCGTTCGGTTATATTACAGCAGTTATTACACTGAATTGGAACATGAAGATTTAATCCGGATTGAGTCAGGATCTTAACTGATTTTATCTGGTTCATACCGTGACACGTTTACTTTTTAATACGTTACCGAATTGATCGACGGTTATCTCCAAACGATGCATGAAATCGCCCAATGAAGCTAATTTTGAAACACTTTCCAGTCGCATGAAATCGGAAAGCATGGTTTCTAATATTTTATAGACCTCGGTTAATTCTTCCTCCCTTTTTTTGAGTCGTTCCCGATCTTTTTCAGCCAGACTCCGAATATTTTCATTTTCATCCATTAAACGTTGAATCTCTTCCAATAATTTATCTTCTTTTTTTAAATCCCGTTCTACAGCCAGTAGATGTTCGATAAAGCCACGCAAATCCAATTGATGGCGCTGCTTTGTCTCGATCGTGGCTAACCTTTCCTCAATAATCCGAATCATATTCGGCAATGAAGATAGTTGATAAAAGAAAGAATTATCATGAATCTGGTTGTTAACCGGTTTTGAATTCATTTCCGTATTAGTATTAACTACTGGTATCGGTGAAGGCAAAACTGGAGAAACATTAGCCGTTGGAACATCTTTTTCGCCGGTGGTAATAGAAGATTCTCCCAGTAGTTGCTTGCCGAGTTTAAGTAAATCTTCATCAGTGTATTGCAAACGTTTTACCAATCGATAAAATCTTAGTTTCAAGGCGGCCGGGGTAAATGGAGCGCTTAATTTCGTTTGTAATTCCTCACACGCCGTCGCTCTAGAATTTCCTTTGGCTTGATGTTTACAAAACGCCTCCAGAATTGTACGATCAATTGATTTTAATTCACGACTTCTTTTTCGTGGGGCAACGCCGGATTCATTGGTATATTTCGATTGCATCATGTTGAAATAATCCTGATTGGTTAACCCTTTTTCCTTTAATAAACGGCAAAATTGGCTGCGAAGCGCGCTCATTTTCCGGCCGAGATTATTTACCAATTCACGGCGTTTTTGAGGATTCCACCATGATTCAAATAACATTTTGTTTTCAGCTTCGGTATAGCGCGGTTTTGTTTTTTGTAATGGCATACTGGATGTTTCGGCAACCGCCAACGCATTTTTACTCATTGTCTTCCCTCCAGAACTTTTTTCTTTTAACCTCCTATCATATTTTGTTCTAGAAGGAAGATAATTATGCCAGGTTACAAAAAATTTCAGTTATTTTTTTAATAACCTCCGCCATTTTGAAAAATCGCCGGTATTACGCGTTACTTTATCGACCGATAAATATCACTATTAAAACTCAAAACTCGGAATTCCAAACTAATAACAACTGTTTTAACTGTCGATTCTCGTAATGTTTATCTCACCCCAGGCAGCCATTTTATCGTCTTTAATCAATAAAACACCGGTCACACCGGAAATTCTCTTGGCGAAATCGATTCCTTTGGATAAATCGGAGGATGTATTAATTAAATTACCGGTTGCGGTAGCCGTCGCGTCGGCCAGGGCGACATCAGGCGCAATAACTACAATGGCATCGGCAGTTCCAAAACTAAACGAGGGACCGGTTGTTCCCGCGGATGTACAGATTCCTACTCCCGATGGCTGCGCGTCAATACTCAGCCCTATTTTTAATGAAAACGGGGAATTTCCGGCATAAATCGCCACACAGCGTTCTCTTGCCGAACGGAGATAAATATCGCCCCCATTCTCAATGATTAATTCCAATGAAATATCGGGAGGAATATTTTTTCCGATAAAACCGGCGATTGCTCCCGCCACTGAAGCCATCGGACCGACCCCGGTCTTGGCCGCGGCGGCGATCATTCCTTGAATTAACTCCGGCGCTTCCGAATCGCCGGGATAGGGCTTCAAAGTAGTTTGAAAAAGTAGATGACGGTATATATATTCCTTTAATTGACGGCGGGAAAGTTTTAAATATCTTTCAACTTCCAAACGAATATCCTCGGAAGATAAAACCCAAAGATCGCTTTCGCCGATCACGAGCCGGGTTGACTGTAAATCGGGGGCGGATAATATCCGGTAGTCTCGCTCCGCATTCCGTTTTTTTTCATAGTTGGAAAAATCACCGGATGTCGTCATTGTTTAAAAGCTCACTTTGATGATTTGCATCGGGCAAGCTTTTACGCACATTTCACAGACAATACATTGTTCCTTGTCGAATTTCAGTTTCCATTCGGGAGCACTGATTGTCAATGCGCGCGATTGGCATACCGCGGTACAACTTCCGCAATTGATGCATTCGGTTTCATCCAATACAATTTCCTTGCTTACCGGTTCTACGCTAATACCTTGAGATTGCAAATATTTAATTCCGGCTTGAATATTATCTTCCGAACCATTGGATATTTCTATTACCAGTTTCCCCTCTTCTCCGGGGATTATTTTCGCTTTTAATATATTGATCGCTAAATCATAATCCTTCACCAGATGATAAGTGATTGGCGTCTCGGTAAGCTCCGGAGGGAATGTAATCACTAATCGCTTTTTAGGCATGAAATTTATTCTCCTTACTTCTTATAATTGTATTTCCAGGGAATTGACTTTATTGTCGATCGGTAAAGGCTGCACCGGTTCGGCCAAACTAAATTTACCTTGTAAAATCCAATTTTTAAGTATCCCGGCAATTGTTCTGGCTTTTTCCAAAGACGATAATGGAGCTGTCGGCACAACCTTACCTTTGATAATAATTTTACCGGATTGTAATTCGGCATAACTGACTTGACCGAAATCAGGTTTTGAACGGCGTTCCACGCTTTCATCGATAATGGTGGTTTTGATGTCGGCGTTCGAAATTGCGGTATATCTTATGATTTCTTCATCCAACACGGGAATTGGTATTCCAACTCCAACGTATATTGAAACTCCATAACGATCGACAATCGCCGCCCTCAAAAATTCACGGCTCATCCCTTTTAAATCTCCGATTAAGGCCAAGGAAGCGGCATTTAAAGTAGGCACTCCGTTTTCAGCCCGGTTTTGCAATGGATTATGCTGCGTACCCTGCCATGCTACATATCCGATACTACCACCCAGGAATATGCGGGTCCCCACTCCAATTGTCTTATAATACGGATCATTCAACAGCGGGCTTAACTCACCGGAAGTGGAATAGTTGGCGTTTCCCAAATTAGGCAGCAAAGTACCCATGTATGTATAAATAGTACGATTGGAGGAATTAACCGCCACCGGATAGTTCTGATAAGCATTCCGGGGATTAAATAAATACGCCTCATTCAAATCATTAAGTCCGATATAAGTCTTAATCTCCTTGCGCGGGTAACAATCCGTTCCATAAGAGGTAGCTTTTAACTCCACCTTTTTACCGCTGATCAAGTCTTCGATAACATGGGCGCCGCCATACCGGAAACCTTTAACCTCGGAGAGTTCGGTGGCCCCGATATAAGCATCGACCGCTGCGATTCCGGCGTAGGCCGGAACATCGTTCAGCCAGACTTTGCTCATTCGACTCGGAGGATCGGAATGTCCGAAGTTTAAAAATGCCCCGGAAGAACACATTGGGCCAAAGGTGGCGGTGGTTACCACATCGACTTGTTTCGCGGCTT
>JBJKPO010000018.1:0-7114 GCA_046706235.1 Bacillota bacterium
AAATTCAATACCGGTTCCGATTACTTGATAATCCCTGCCTTCACCGGCTATCGTTCCTTGAAGCGAACCCCCGTTACCGGTATTATTTTTCAGATCATAAGTAAGGGAAAAAACCTTGAAATCAACCTGGTCGGTGGTAATTCTTGCGGCGCCGGGCACTTTGACAATTTCATTACTGATATCATAAGTTAACTGTTCGGTTTCTATTCGCCAGCCGTTTTTTCTATATACCATAATTACTTCGCCAATCGCCTCTACGGACCCGTCTTCATCGGAATAATTGATTTGTTTCGCTTGGAGTGAAAATTGATCATTATCCAACTGTACCCGGGCTTTTGGGTTGAAAACCTCTCCCGTAACGGCCGAAGTCTCGGCTAACACGGGACCATCAATAAAGAAGCCCATAATAACCAAGGTAAGTCCGGCTATAAATTTAAGTTGAAGTTTATTAATATCAATTACCTCCATATCAAGATCTCTACTTTTAAAAGATATTGCTCTACTTCGGTGCTTTGTCGTAGCAAGTACAAAATTTTAGTGTTGACAAAGTACTAGAAATCCGGCTCAAACAACGTATAAATTCGAACCGGTTCCAAAACCTGCAAATAAAACTCCGTCCCCGCCGGAATGGTAGTTTCTTTTCCTTTAACCACCAAGCCCAATAAAATGCCGCCTGGCCCAAACGCCAACATTCCGGCGGCGCTTGCGCCGACCGCCCATTGCCGTGACCGGTCCATTTTCAAGGCTTTAGTCCCATAAAACAACCGTATCGGAGTCGCATCAAAAGCTCTAATTATCACATAATCAATCATTAACTGGGCATCTCGCCCCAGATTGTCCGCGTGCCTGACTTCCTTTAAAACCCCTTTACCCACGGTTCCCCGTGGAAAAAGCAAACAATTATGGTCAAAAATATTATCCATTACCATAATCCGAAATTGATCCCCGGATTTATTTTTTTGAGAGTGCAATTCATCCATGATTTTAACTTTAACCAATAGTCCCTCCGGAATGTTCGCCCACCGGGCCCGGATGATACCATCGGGAAATACTTGGTCGATTAGTTTCTCCACCCGTTTGGTAAATGGCCCGGAATAAACCATGCCGAATAAATCTTTTTCCAACTTCTCAAGCCGAAGTTTGAGCGACGCCATTGATTCCTCTTTATATATAATCCATTCCAATGCTTGAATTTTATAAAGCAGGCAAATATCATACGGCTGATTGGTATATAATATTGAATCGAGATAATTAATCCGTTCTTCCAAACTGCCGGTTCGATTTCGACCCATTATTAATTCTTCCAATCGACTTATCCGCTCCAGTAAACCCTCCGTGTTTACCTGGCCAATGACATCCAATTCTATTTCTTGTAATCTTTCCATGGGACTTTTCTCGGAGGAACCATAAGGTATCCGGGGTACTAGGGCAGACGACGCCCCGAACGGGAAAAAAATAAGGCTAAAAAAGAGACCAAATAAAAAAAGACTAAAATAAATAAAACGGTTGCAATTCATTCGCCCTCCCAAAAGCAGTATGATAAAATCTAAAACTTATAGGTTCATACCGCTTTTTTAAAAACGAAAAGATAATGTCCCGGTAAGTAATGGATTATCAAACTTTAAAAATTGGTAAGCCAACCATAGTGTAGCCCATTTGTTATACTCGATCCCAATCGAGGTTGTACTGAACCAACCTGTGTTATTCTCGGAGTTAACCAGTGATTGATATGTAAGAAAGGTCCAATAATCGTTATATTGAAACGAAACCCCGGCGCTGGCCTTGGTATCCGACGGCCATAAATTATCGAGACTGATGGCGTCTCCTTGATAGATAAGATCGATTCCTCCAAATAATGATGTTTGCGGCGCAATTTCCACAGTGCCTTGAATGTTAATTTGTAAAGTTTGTAAAGTCTTACTGTTAATCTGATCTATATCTACCGGCGCGGATAAGGAATTCTGCCGGGAATTAAAAACCGGAAGTCCAAAATCCTGAGTTTCACTGGTGGTTGATAATGAATTACCGGAGTAAACCAACAGCCCCCCAATTGTCAAACTTTGATTTAGATCGCCGATGTAGAGTTTGTCTTGGTCGGTTAAATCCACCTTCAGTTTTAAAAAACCTTCTAAGTTGATGGAACCATTATAACGGGATAAATTATCCACTTGTTGAATTTGACTGACTTCATCCAATAACGAAATAATGGATTTATTCATTCCAATATTCAAAGTCGTAAAATTATCGCCGTCTCCAAAAACATCCTCGATTGGAAATAGGTAATACCCTTTTACAGATTGGTTTTCAGCGGGCAGATCCCCCTTTAATACTAAAAAATAAGAACATAAAGCGGGTTGATAAATAATATCGATAGAATCGTTACAATTTCCCAATATATTGGGATACACTGTTTTAACGAAATCCGCCGGAATAAACAAAAACGATTTTCGCTGTAATTCACTATAATATTGTCCGTAATAATAGTATGATTTTGTTGAGTTACCTTTATTGGTTGATAAAATCACATCCAAATCTTGAAAACTATCGGATTTATTATTTAAACCGGTTGGATTCAATCTTACTTTGTTGATATCGGTAGTTTTGATTCCCAGATCCAATAATTCTCCTTGAAACTCAATCACTAACATTTGAAGGGATTTAACTATTTTGGATGAAAGCTGTAAAGTCCCTTTCTTGTTTTCAAGGTCCAGAATTACTTGTTTGAGATAATAAGCAAGTTCAAACCGGGAAAGCTTATGCCCGGCTTTTACCCAATCCATGGGATAATTCTTAATCAATCCTTCCTTAACGAGTAACTCCATATTGTCATAAACCCATGCTCCATCAAACTCAACAACTTTAGAGCCTTGAGTGACCCCTACCCCGGCAAATCCAAAGCCGGCTAACAAAGTAATCCCTAAAATAATTAAAATAACCTTTGTAAATTTTACTAAAAATCGACAAGCCATTTTTCGTTCCTCTTTCTCTAGCTGGAGAATTTTGGATATTTTTTAAAAAAACGTTCCGCCAAAATTACCGCCACATAATCATCGTAAGGTTGACGAGGAACCCGCAAACCGATTGGTAAAATTTTTAATAACCCGCGCGTATTTTCCTTTAAATAACGGTAACGTCCTTCTAAACTGGATTTATCTTCATCGATAAGTACGATGGGAACTCCAACCTCCGTAGCCAGGTTAAAACGAATCGTTTTACTGTTGGTCCGGTCCCCCAGTACTATGGCGGAAATTTTAAATTGGTTGGATAACTTGATAACGGCATCTTTTAAATCCGGTAAACCAATGACTAGTTTTTCATGAACAATTCCCTGACTGGTAACAACGGCCAACCCACATTTAAACTTCCCGGGGTCAAGGGCCAAGACCGTAAACTGGATTGGAATCACTCCTATCAGTGGATTTTTATGATGAGGTTACCTGCTTTACCAAATATTTAACTGTAAAGGGATCAACCCTGTAAATGTCGTTTGAGGCTATCAGATCAACCTTAAATAACCCATCCGGTTGCGCCTTAATCAGGTTGATAATCCGGACAATCTCCGAAACCGGGATTAAATCTTTCAAATTAGGACCATCGGTAATTATGCCCTTTTCAATAGCCTTATTATTGGCTAATAATAGTAAGCTGATTAATTTATCGCGAATTTCGGATTCTGAAGTTGCGGCTGAAACTTCTGCTGTCTCAATAACTTCTCCCATTTTATAAAGAAGTTTATTTGGATAAACTACTAAATTTACATTGGCGGGTTCGCCAATCAATGAATTTTTATCGATTATAATTCGTAGTACCGACTTCGTTTCGAATTTCGCTATTTGATTGCAGATCTGTTCTATTTGCTGGGGTATAACCCGTAAAGCCGAATCCTTTCCCGGGATACGGGCGCCTCTATTAAACGCGAGCGCATCAGCCTCTTTAAGCAATGGCTTAACAATCTTTTCAAAAGCATCATCCTTGGCAATACCGGGTTCAACCATTTTGGAAATTAGAATCTCGCCAACATAAAATATCATTGGTTGATCGACAATGGTTTTGTTTCGATCTTCAAGACTTCTCATCCATCCTTCCAAATTTTGGATTTGCTGATTTAAACGGGCCTCCTGTTGGATCAAGCCGGTATTTTGAAGTTCCAAGTCCTCTTTTATCCCCGTCAGATTAGCTACCCGGTTTTGAGCAAGCTCCAATTCCTTTTTCTTTTCGGTTAAATTGGCCACTGCCGTATTATATTGTTCTTCCGTTTGATCACGCTGGGTAATCACCGCATTAAGCTCTCGATGTAGTTTATCATATTGCTCCTGTTTTTTATCAATCTCCCAAGTCAACGTGGTTACTTTGGCTTTTATGGCGTTTAACTCGAAAATTGCCGTCCGGACATATTCCGACATCAAAGTGAGAAACAACAGTGTTAGTCCGGAAATCATAAACCCGGTAAGAACTGTAATAATCATTGAGGTATATTTAGGTCTTAATCCAAAAAGACTAAGCCGCTTTTTACCTACTTTCATTCCTACCCGATCACCAAAAAAAGCAATTGATCCGCCGAACAAAATCACTGATAAAATGATGAGCAGACTAAACATTTAAATATGCTCCCAATATTCAAGTATTCAGGATTCAGTAGTCAGAATTCAGAATTAACCTCATGACTCTCGTTTTTAATACTCAAGCATTCAATACTCATACTTTAACTTTACTGAAAACATAAACCCCATAACCGGCTGTTACCAGGTTAGCGAGCCAGGCCCCTAAAAATGGATTAATCATTCCCATCCGGGCCATCGAGGTTCCGATCATATAAAGGACCCACCACAATAACATAAAAAGAAGACATAATCCAAATCCGGCCGCGTTGGAACGGCGTTGCGGCCTTAATGCCAATGGAATCCCAAGTAATGAGAAAATCAAACTCGCAAACGGCATCGCGATTTTACCGTATAATTCGACCAACAAGGAACGCCGTTTTTCAATCATTTTTGTCAATGGAGAATCTTTGGACGCTATTGTTGATGATATTTGGACTGATAGCTTTTTAGGCAGCGGAATGCTTTTAATAACCCGGTTTAATTCCGAAATACTTTGCTCTTCGGGAGGTATTTGACTTTCAACAATCTGTTCCGGGGTAAGATTCATCGGATAATTTACCTTGCCCTGCTTAATAAAAATCGGGTAAAAATTTTCGGAACTGATTTGATTGATCCGGCCTTGATTAAAAAACCAGTTGGAGCCGTCCCAATACATAACTTCGGCTTCAATCGTCCGGGTGATTTTATAATTATTAATTTCCTCAATCAGCACTTTTCTCAATTGCTGGGTCTGTGGGTTAAATTTATAGGCATAAACCCGTTTTTCGAGATTTCCCTTATTGTTAAAGAAATCCCTGCTGAAATTGTATATCGTTCCTGATATTGCCGAATTAGTTACCTGAGTTCGCATTTTTTCCAATATACGATACGCGGAAGGTGTAATATATTCGGTTAAAAAAATTCCAAACACGCTAACCGCCAGGCCAATTAATAAAACCGGTATCGCCAACTGGAAAAAACTCAAACCCCCGGCTCGCATTGCAGTTGTCTCACTATGGCCGGTCAGGTTTCCCAAACCAAGAATTGTCGCCAGTAAAACGGCCAAAATCGATCCGATTAACAAGTTCTTGGGGATATATAACGATAACATCTTTAATTGAATGAGTAACGATAAATGATACTCCTCAAACTCCCGTAATAAATTAATGAAAGTCGCGCCCAGGATCATGATTGTAAAAGCGAAAATTCCAAAAAATAACGGTCCAAGCACTGATTTGGTTATATATTTGGTTACAATTTTCATATAACTTAAAACTCCTTTAATTGATATCCGAATTTATACCTCATAAATTTCTCCGGTTACATACTGAAATGATCACCCAAATAAAACCGCTTGGCGTTTTCGTCATTGGCAATATCCGTGGAACTGCCGGAAACTAATATCTCCCCGGAATACATGATATAAGCTCGATCGGTAATTGCCAAGGTCTCCCGGACGCTATGATCGGTAATTAAAATACCCATCCCCTTAACTCGCAAGGTTCGAATAATCTCCTGAATGTCGGAAACCGCGATCGGATCGACCCCGGTGAACGGTTCATCCAGCAAAATAAACAACGGTTCCACCGCTAATGCCCTAGCAATCTCCACCCGGCGTCGTTCTCCCCCCGATAGCATATATCCCATACTTTTACGCAAGTGGGCGACTCGAAACTCCTCTAATAACTGATCGCAACGGCTTTTACGATATTTAGGAGGAAGATCGGTAAGTTCCAAAATCGCCATAATATTATCTTGAACGGTGAGCTTTCTGAAGATGGATGGTTCCTGCGCCAAATAACTAACGCCATACTTTGATCGAATGTGCATGGGAAGATGTGTGACATCCTGATCTTTAATATAGACCGAACCGGCGTTAGAACGTTCCAAACCGACTATCATATAAAAAGTGGTCGTTTTTCCGGCGCCGTTCGGGCCCAGTAACCCAACGACCTCACCCGGATTTACCAGTAAATCAACCCCATTTACCACTCTTCGATTCTGGTATTCCTTTACCAGCCCTTGTACCCTGATTGACATAATATATCTCCCATCATCAACATCATCAACATCATCAAATTGAGAATATTAATTGACCTTGGTTTCCGACTTGGTTAAAACTTTACGAGTTTTTAAATCGTAAATAATCTCAGCGGCGACAAATTGATTCTTCCCTTGAATGACGACAGGGTTATTTTTTAAAAAAATTTTCGCCGTGGAACGGTCAAAAACAGCCTGCCCGGCGGTAAACGAAGTATCAACTCCGGCTCCTTTTACCGGGCCAAACAGAGTATAAAAACCTTTATTTATTTGTCCTTCGATCCGTTCGCAGTCGATTTGCCAATCTTGATAATTTATCTGAGGAGATCCCGTTACTTTAACAAAGTCGTTTTTACGATTCCACTCCAAAAAGCCTCCGGTGACCGAAATGTCTGCATTATCGGCTATCATGACTTCCTCTCGGGCGGTAATCAACTCCCGTTTTATATCCAAAAAAGACTCCCGGCAGGTCAACACTTGATGAGACGGTGTTT
>JBJKPO010000019.1:0-3600 GCA_046706235.1 Bacillota bacterium
TTAAACGGAGTGGTTAGCAGGGGACTGATTAAATGTTTCGTTCAAATTTTTCCGGTCCAAATTGCGGCTAGGCTGACGGTTTTCGGTGGCGCGGCCTGGAACGGATACATTCATTGGGATGGTTTGGCCGATACCGCGGATGGCTTGGGCGGCCAAAACCCCAAAATACGTTTGGAAATCATGAAAGACAGCCGGTTAGGTACCTTCGGAACCATCGCCTTGGTTTTCTTGATCCTCGGAAAGATTATGACGATTTCGAAGTTAAGCGGCTCAAGTCCCGGAATTTTTACTTGTATTGCCGCCTTGTCGCGCTGGGCAATGGTTTTTCAGATCCATACGCTGCCATCTGTTTCCCAAGGTTTGTTGCGGAGTTTGCAAATTGCCGGACCCACAAGCGAACCTAAATATTTCAATCTGGGAATTGCCACGTTGCTGATGTTCATCGGGTTCATTATAGGATGGCCTTACGGCTTGCTATTACTGGGCGTCACTCTGGTCGTCCTGTTTGCGGTTAATCCGTTGATTAAGATAAAATTCGGCGGGATTACCGGGGATACTTTAGGAGCAAGTAATGAATTGATTGAATTGATGTGTTTATTAACTTTAAATTTAAAAGTACTGATAAGGAGTTGAATTTACATCGATTGCGGTAAATTATATCTAGTGGCGACACCATTGGGAAATTTGGAAGATATTACCTTGCGGGCCTTAAGAACTTTATCCGAGATCGATTTGATTGCCGCCGAAGATACCCGGCACACACTAAAACTTTTAAATCATTATCAAATTAAAAAAAAATTAATCAGTTACTTTCAACATAACGAACGGGAACGAACCGGCGAATTGATTCAAAAATTATTAAACGGCCTAAATATCGCGTTGGTTTCCGACGCCGGAATGCCCGGAATCTCCGATCCGGGTTACTATTTGGTTCGGGAAGCAATAAACAATGGTATTTCCGTTATACCCATCCCCGGCCCTACCGCGGTGATTACCGCGCTGGCGGCATCGGGTCTGAATACCGGCTCGTTCCGGTTTGAGGGATTTTTACCCCGTAAAACGGAGCAACAACGAAGTAAATTGAAAGAAATGACTGAGTTCCCCGGAACTATAATCTATTACGAATCACCCCGCCGGCTGCGCCAAACTTTATTAAATATCGCCGGTATTTTTGGAGAACGGAAAGTTGTGTTGGCCCGTGAATTAACTAAAATTCACGAGCAGTTTATCCGGGGGATGCCCCTTGAGGTTCTTGCCGAACTGGATCGAACCGGAGACCTGAAAGGCGAATTCACCATTTTGATTGAAGGTTACACGGCAAGTAAAAATGCGGAACAGGATTCGGACCAGATTGATTTTTCAACGTTATTATCCTCTCTACACCAGGATCAGGAGTCTTCCACTTCAACCCCATCTTCAACTTTACGGGCTGAAATACGGGCTATTGCCAGAAAAACAGGGAAAAAACCTAAAGAGATTTATCAATTGTATTTATCGGACCACCAAAATAAAAAATGAGGGGTGCCCCTCATTTAGGAAATAACGAAAAAATGCCAGCTTTGCGTTTTTGTAAAATGTACATGTGCATGTTTTTTGTATTAACTCACAATTTTCATGGAGTCAATACAAGACTTGCAAATGTTTTTATCCTTGAAGTTTTTAATACCTTCCGCATTGCCGCAAAAAATACAGGCCGGTTCGTATTTCTTTAAAATAATTTTTTCACCATCGACATAGATTTCAAGAGCATCCTTCTCGTCAATTTGAAGAGTACGCCGCAACTCAATGGGGATGACTACCCGGCCTAATTCATCCACCTTTCGAACAATACCGGTAGATTTCATCATAATCCACAATCACTCCTTTTGCTTTAATTCAACATAACATATAGTTATATTATACCTAATTCTACATTCATAGTCAAATTGATCCATGCAAAAAATATCCATTATTTACAGTAAAAAAAATAAAGAAACCTTGATAGTTTCATATGCCATATCAAATATCGCTGGAAAAAAATTTTTTGTTTTTATTTTCAATAACATAAATTCAGATATTCTATTTCCAACCAAATTCGTTAAAATCCGGCATATAGTTTAATAATATTTCATATTATTATAATTTACGTTAACTTACAGTAAATAATACTAGGTTCTTAAGACTGTTACAAAGTGTTTTAAATTTAGAAAACATACAATATACGGCTGCCGTGGCAAAAACTAGCATATATATTGCTATATCTAATATTATATATCTAAACACTTGAATACCTTTTGGGACAGCCACATAACTTAAATCTAATGATGCCCTTGACAAAACTACTATAAATGGATATATTACAGTCACGGATTAAACTATCTTTAAGGGTAGTCCCAGGAGGAAAATGATGGCAAAATTTTATATTACCACGCCAATCTATTATCCAAGTGATAATTTACATATTGGCCACGCTTATACTACGGTAATAGCGGACGCTTTGGCAAGATTTCATCGTCAAATCGGTGATGAAGTTTGGTTTTTAACGGGTACTGACGAACACGGTCAAAAAATTCAAAGAAAAGCTGAGGCGGCTGGTTTAAATCCCAAGGATTATGTTGACCAGATTGTACTCAACATTAAAAACCTATGGCGAAAATTTAAAATCAGCAATGACGATTTTATCCGCACCACCGAGTCCCGGCATGAAAAGCCGGTTCAATTGATATTCGAACGTCTTTACCAACAGGGCGACATATATAAAAGTGAATATGAGGGCTGGTATTGTACCCCTTGCGAGGCTTTTTGGCTGGAACGCCAGATTCAGGATGGCAAATGCCCTGATTGCGGCCGTCCGGTTGAATTAGTGAAAGAAGAGAGTTATTTTTTTAAATTATCAAAATATGCCGGCCAGTTACTCCAGCACATCGAAGCCAATCCCGATTTTATCAAACCGGTTTCCCGGAAAAACGAAATGATTAATAATTTTTTAAAACCCGGACTTGAGGATCTTTGCGTGTCCCGTACCACATTTAATTGGGGGATTCCGGTCGCCTTTGACCCGAAACATGTAGTCTATGTCTGGTTAGACGCTTTATCCAACTATATTACCGCCTTGGGATATCCAGAACCGGCTCCACTGTTTAGTACATTTTGGCCGGCCGATTTACATCTGGTGGGGAAGGAAATTGTCCGGTTCCACACCATCATTTGGCCGATTATACTCATGGCGCTCGATCTGCCTTTACCAAAACAAGTCTTTGGCCATGGCTGGCTAGTGCTTGATGGCGGAAAAATGTCAAAATCAAAAGGAAACGTTATTGATCCGGTAGTATTAATCGAGCGATACGGCCTGGATGCGATCCGGTATTTTTTATTGCGGGAAATTCCCTTTGGATCCGATGGTTTTTATTCCGAAGAAGCACTTATTTTACGGATTAATACCGATCTCGCCAATGATTTGGGGAATTTACTGCACCGTACCCTATCAATGGTTGAAAAATTTAATAATAACCTGATTCCAACCCCGGGCGCCTATCAGGGATTGGATCGCCAAGTTATTGATCAGGCATGCGAAACTATTAACGAAATTAACAGCGCCATGCATAATTTAGAAGTTAGCGG
>JBJKPO010000020.1:0-2620 GCA_046706235.1 Bacillota bacterium
CTGCTTGCCGTAGACTGTCCATTAAGAGATCAGCATCATCGAGCTTTTCGAACTGGCCCCCCCAGAAATCCGCCAGAACGTGAGCACCTACAGTATCAAAAGTCTGCATTACCCTCACCCCTCTTACAATGAAATCTTCTGGTCAGGAAGAACTATTTTGACCCATAAGCACCCTGATTTCCCTTTACCCGATGATGCGCTCGGCTTACAAGCCGTTAGGCTCGCCTCGGGATATATGTTAGATCAGGAGAAAACTATATTGGAACGAGATAATGTCACGCTCCCCGCTTTTTTTACAAACAAGCATATAATAACAAATCTATCACCGGATGTCAATTACTTAGCGGAATTTTTTTGCCAAAATAAAAATATCTTATAACAACCGGTAAAGATGAGGTGAATTGATGCATCGGAAACGGCTGATTATTATTTTAATGAACGGCGGTCTGCTGTATTCCTTAGTGATGGTTTTGGGCATTGGAATTGGGCTGTGGCTTCTCAGACAACCGGCGGTTTGGACCAGTATTCCATGGACGTCGCTTGTTTCAGGCCGGAAGGTGGTCATTGACGCCGGACACGGCGGCGGGGATCCGGGGGCCAAATCCGATTCCGGGTTGGCGGAAAAGCAGCTTAACCTAGATATTGCGCTTCGCTTAAAAAGGCATTTATCGAGAGTCGGAGTATATTGCATTATGATCCGGGAAACGGATATCGATTATTTTGGCGCCGCCGATGGTCATCTAACCAGAAAAAGGCGGGATTTGAACCGGCGGATTGATATTACCAACCAAAGCAAGGCTGATATTTTCTTGTCAATACATGCCAATAGCTTTCCTCAAGTCGTTTATCGCGGCGCCCAGACTTTTTACAATCAAAAAAGCCCCGAGTCAAAACGATTGGCGGAAACGATTCAAAGCCAATTGGTAAATAGATTGGGACCTAATCATCGGAAAGCCAAGGGCGGGGACTTTAGAGTGTTAAATTTGATTAAGATCCCCGGAACGGTAATTGAGACCGGATTCCTTTCGAATCACGAGGAAGCACGGTTACTAGCCACTGAAGAATATCGTGAGAAACTTTCCTATGCGATTTATCAAGGGGTAATTGCTTACTTTAGCAAGGCGCCGTAAGCGCTAAGCAATTTAAAGGAGATTGACGATACGACAGCGAAATTTTTTATAAACATGAACGGGTGGTTGAATGAATGAAAGCTGAAATTATCTGCATTGGAACGGAACTGTTACTGGGACAAGTTGTCGATACCAATGCCGCATTTCTGGCCGGCGAGCTTGCCGGCCTGGGAATCGATTTATATCATAAAACGACCGTCGGCGATAATTTGGATCGAATGACCCTCAGCCTCAAACTGGCCTGGGAAAGGTCCAAATTGCTCATTTTATCGGGAGGATTGGGGCCTACCCAGGATGATCTTACCCGGGAAGCAGTGGCTGGACTTTTAAACGAGAAACTGGTATTTAACGAAGAGGCCTGGCAACAGGTCAAGGCTTATTTTGAAAAGACGCAACGTTCAATTCCGGAAAGCAACCGCCGGCAAGCCATGTTTCCGACGTCAGGGCGGGTTATTCCCAATCATTTGGGAACCGCCCCTTGTTTATTGGTTGAAAAGGACAATCATTATCTAATCGCATTACCCGGGGTCCCCAGTGAATTAACGGGCGTATGGGAATTTCAGGTAAGGCCCTATCTCCGGCAATTATTATTATCGGAAAATAACCCCGTCTTAACCTCGAGGATTTTAAGAATTGTAGGAATCGGGGAAGCCGCGCTGGAAGAGAAAATAATGGATATAATTACCAATCAAACCAATCCAACCGTGGCTCCGTATGCCGGTAAAGGAGAGGTTGCCCTGCGGATTACCGCAAAGAGCCATTCCAAGCACGATAATCTCAGTTCAATCGCGATAACCGAGGCAAAGATAAAGGAAAGGCTTGGAAAGTATATCTATGGAACGGATTCGGATAATTTGGAAACGGTAATCGGCAGGATTTTAAAAGCGTCCGGTCGGTCCTTGGCGATAGCCGAATCTTGCACCGGGGGCCTGGTTGCCCATCGAATTACTAATGTTCCGGAGAGTTCGGCTTATTTTCGGGGAGGGGTTGTTTGTTATAGTAATCAATTAAAAGTTAATTTAGTGGGGGTTCCCGAGACAATTATTACAGCGAAAGGCGCCGTTAGCCAAGAGACTGCCGCGGCAATGGCTGGTGGAATCCGGCTAAAAACCGGCGCGGAAATCGGATTGGCGATAACCGGAATTGCCGGACCGGGAGGCGGTAGTTCCGAAAAACCGGTCGGGCTGACTTTTCTGGCGATCGATATTGCCGGGCAAACCATGGTGGAAAAAAGGATTTTTCCATATAATCGAACCGGCAATAAAGAGGCTTCGGCACAAGCCGCGCTAGTTTCACTTTGGCAAAGGCTGGTTTTAAGTTTTTAAGCAGTAAGTTAATAACCATTTCGTGTCGCTATCCGGATGCTATTCATTACCCACATCGTGAGAGAGAATCAGTAAATTAGATCAATTTGATCGGATCGATCAAATCAGAATAAAGAAAAATCGAGTGGCCGCAAGGGTTTTCAATGGTTTTTCTTGAATAATAAC
>JBJKPO010000021.1:0-11330 GCA_046706235.1 Bacillota bacterium
GGTTCATCCATGATTAAAATCCGCGGTTTGGTCATCAGCCATTTCCCGATAATCACCTTTTGCTGATTGCCGCCGCTTAAATTCCTCGCTTTTTGTTCAATGGAAGGGGTTTTGATGCGAAGTTCGGAAACATAGTGATTGCTCGCTTTGATTACTTCGTTTTGATTTATCACACCAAGACTTGACATTGCTTCCAAACTTGCTAAAGTGACATTATCCCTTAAATCCATCATCATTACCAGGCCATACCTCTTTCGATCCTCCGAAACAAGGCTAATTCCGGCCTTGATGGCATCATTCGCATTCCTGATTTTTAGTTTTTTACCTTCCAAAACTAGCTCACCCGATACGACTTTGCCCCAGACACCAAAAATACTCATTACAAGTTCGGTTCTTCCGGCACCCATCAAACCAGCAATACCCAGGATTTCCCCCTTCTTAACCTGGAAACTTATATAATCACAGACTTTTTCTTCACTTTCGGGATCGTAAACCGTCCAATCCTTGACTTCCAAAACAACATCTCCCGCTGTATGAGCTTTTCTTGGGAAACGCTGCGTTAGTTCCCTTCCCACCATCAGTGAAATCAACTTATTCTCATCCAGCTTCGTCCGGTCCTCGGTATTCACCACCTTGCCGTCCCGGAGAACAGTTACCCGGTCCGTTATTTCAAATACTTCGGCCAAACGATGCGAGATATATATACTGGTAACTCCTTTGGCTTTCAATTTACTCAAAATAGCAAAGAGTCTTTTGGTTTCCGATTCGGTTAACGATGCCGTCGGTTCATCCAATATCAATAGCTCGGTATTTTTAGACAGCGCTTTGGCGATTTCCACCAACTGCTGTTCACCAACACCCAAATTAATTACTTTAGTGGCCGGGTTGATACTTAAACCCACTTCTTGTAAAAGCTTTCCGGTTTCCTGATAGACTTTATCCCAGTTGATGATACCGCGGGAGGCAATTTCATCTCCGAGAAAGATATTTTCGGCGATACTCATTTGTTTAATTAAATTAAGTTCCTGATATATAATAGCAATTCCAGCCTTTTCACTGTCCTTAACATTGTGGAATCTTTGAATTTTATTTTTTAATAAGATATCTCCATTATAAGTGCCATAAGGATATACTCCGCTTAAAACCTTCATCAAAGTCGATTTACCGGCTCCATTTTCTCCTACCAGGGCATGAATTTCCCCTTTTTTGACATTTAAAGTGACATCATCCAGGGCCCTGACGCCGGGAAATTCTTTGGTTATGTTTCTCATTTCAATAATATAATTTTCCATCTTATTATCACCTTTTATTAGAAAGGAAGTGGCTCAATAGAGCCACTTCCTTTCTTATAATCATTTACTATTATTATTTATAAACATCCGCTTTCTTCAGATAACCGCTTCCAATCAGAAGCTCATCTAAGTTATTCTTGTCAACGGCATACGGGGTAAGTAAATTGGAAGGAACATCGATTTTGTTATTATTTACTTTGCCGTTGATTGTTGGTTTTTTACCGCTAGCCATTAGTTTGGCGGCTTCGATTGCGGCTACATCAAGAAGTCTGGTATCTTTGAAAATGGTCATTGTTTGAAGACCTTGGACAATACGGATGGCGGCGGCCAACTCGGCGTCTTGACCGGTAATCGGAACCTTTCCGGCTAGTCCTTGAGCGTCTAAAGCCTGGATACATCCACCGGCAGTACCGTCATTCGGAGCCAACACGGCGTCGATTTGGTTGTTATTGGCAGTTAACGCTTGTTCCATCAGCTTTTGAGCTTCGGAAGGCTGCCAGTCTTTTACGAATTGATCCATAACGATTTTGATATCGCCTTTGTCAGCGAGGGGTTGGATATACTTCATTGCGCCTTCTCTGAAGAGTTTCGCGTTATTATCGGTCGGCGAGCCGGCGAGAACGACATAGGTCCCCTTCGGAACCAGCTTGGTGATATATTGGCCTTGAAGTTCGCCAACTTTTACGTTATCAAAGGAAATATAAAGGTCGACATCACAGTTCATGACGAGCCGGTCGAATGAAATTACCGGGATTTTGGCTTTGTGGGCTTTTTCAACGATAACAGCGGCGCTGCTGGCATCATGGGGCGCCAAGATCAATACTTTAATCTTTTGAGAGATTAAATTTTCGCATTGGGCAAGCTGTTTTGCCGCATCATTGTCGGAAACCTGGACTTTCAAATCAATACCTGCCTTTACGGCTTCTTTTTTCATTTGATTAAGGTCTTTTACCCAGCGTTCTTCTCTTTGAGTCGGAAGAGATAAACCAACTACTAACTTCTTCTTGGCCGCGGTGGTGATGATAAATGATGACGCAGTTAATGCAACCAACAATCCAATAGCTAAAATACTACAAAATTTCTTCACAATAAATCCTCCCCTTAATTAGTTTTAAGTTACTATCTAATTCTTTGTTGCCCAATACTTATTTATTTCCGTCCACCCCTCCCTTCAAAAGTTTAAGAAGTGAATCCATGGACAAGAATACCAAATTAGCCGCATATAGTCAACTGTTTCAACTATTTTTCATGAGGATATATTTCACGATAAGACTTACAAAACAGTAAAAACGTCAAAAATTTCCAGCGTCAACCTATCCAAACTAATCGTCCAGACCTGGATTCAGTCATTATTTCGGCTGATTCGCCAAGAAGCTTTATCGGTTTTAAAAACGTTTTCAGAAAATAAAAGGCTATTTTGTAAATTGTTTAACATACTTGTTGAAAATCTATGCGCCGTTAGCGAAAATCAAGAGAGTGACGCAAGCTCAACCAAACGATTTACTTAATAACGGAATGATAGTTTTGGAGATATGGAAGCGGGTCACTAGAACGACTGAAATAGACCCGATAATATATAAAGTAATATAATATCACTAATCTATAGTAAAGTATTTTATCAGGTTTGTCAATATACCGGACTGAATCATTTAAACCATTTAAAATCTTGTATATAGTCCCTCGCCCGTCCAATGCTGCGTGCTTTAGAAGAGCGACTTTTGTTGGAAAAGAAATTATTAGATGATCAATAAATCCCTTGTTGGTTCCGGCTTGTCCGGGTTATGCAATTATTATCCCCAGTATGTAAAACAATGAACCCCTTGCATCGATTTTTAGGTATTTTAATAGAAACCAAAATCTGACATTATAAATAAAATTCGATAAACTAAATTTAAAATCCTTTATTTGGGATTCTTTTTTTAACCAAAAAATTGATCGGCTGCATTCATGCATAAAGGCCAACAATCACACGGGTGGCAAATAGAGTTTTCCCGGTACCGGCAATTTTCGCACTCATCATTAATAACCGGTCGGGCATGAAAACGGCGGAAAGAATTAAAAATCGTCGAGTTCCAAATCTCTTCCACTTCTTCATCCAAAATATTAGCTCCGATATAATTCCGCGCAAAAGGATTAACCGGCGGACAGGGATAAGTCAACCCTTTAACTCCGATACAAAAAAAAGAATATCCGGCCTGACACAATTCAATATTACCGACTTCAACTCCGGTAAGTTGATATATTAGGGACGATATTTTGGGCCTTTCCGTTAAAACCACTTTGCAATTGGATTGACGGGAGTTTTTGACGAGTGTGATTATATTCCGGTAATAATCATGCCTGCTGATATGTAATAGCGCCTTGTTATTCTCGTGATTCGCGCTGCCAATTAAAAATAGCGGCATTATAACGTAATTTTTTACACCGATTGCGGCGATAGTTTCGTGAATTTCGATTAATTCATCAATATTACAACGGTTAACCACCGTTTGAACCCGGATATTATGGCCGGCTTGGAGCAATAAATCGATTGTTTGAAGTACTTGGGCAATTTTCCAATTTCTTTGTGTAATTATTTGATTGGTATCATCATTTAATGCATTGACATTTATCAGGATCGATTCAAATAAATCGTTGTATTTTACTAGATTTTCCAGCGTTCGTGCCGTAAGATATCCATTAGTTGCGAATGAAACCCGCATTTTCAATTCCCTGATCCGGGCTATAATATCCCAGATATCGTTCCGTAAGAAAATTTCTCCACCCTGCAAAAAAACTCGAAGCACCCCGGCTCGAGCCAATTTTTCAACCACTAATAAACATTTGGCGGTATTAAGTTCATTCGGACTCTTTTTTCCGGCGGTGGCGGAACAATAGATGCACTTGCTGTTGCATTGATTGGTAATATTCCATTGTACTTTCAGCGGATATATCAAAGAATCAATTGAATTCATTTTTCATGCGCCTTTATCTGTTCCAAGATATCAATTTTTTGATAACAATTTGTTTTATACTCAAACGGACAAGGAATACATTGCTTTGCCCGGAAATATAAGCAAGCTTGACATCCAAAACGTTCTCCAGTACTATTTAATAAAAAATCATAATGACGTTGTCTGAAATTGGCAAATTCCGTGGAATTCCAGATGGCTTCTATTGTTAAAGTACGGATATTCCCAGGCGTGAAATTAATTTTATCGAATAATGGAGGGCACGGGTAAGCTTTCCCGTTTGGCGCGACACAAAAATAAACAAACCCGCCGTCACAAAAACTACGACGGGTTATTGATATTTGGAAATTTTTTTCAATAAAATCGGCGACCAGGGGTTTATCAATAATATGGACGTTACAAATACGATTTTCCTTGGAAGATAACCCTACCGTCAAAACATGCTTGTACCATTCTGCATCGCTAAGTTCCAATTGAGTTTTGTTTAAATCGGCGCGGCCTTTAAAAATTACCGGAGATAAATAATAGCTTTTAAAACCAAGAGAGGAAATACGCCGATATATATTGCGCGATTCCGCTTGGTTAAAACGGTTCACCACGGTCCGGGCCGTGACATTCATATCCGCTTCGATTAAAACTTTCGCGTTTGCCAGGATATGTTCCACCGAAGATTTGGAGTTAGTCAGATACCGGTGTCGATCATTATCCAGGGAGTGAATACTAAATTGAAAGGTGTCGAAATAATTTTTACGGGCGATTACTTCTTGTAAAATTCGGTCACTCATATGACCATTGGTGGAAATTGTTACCCGGATGTTATTTTTAATTAATCGGTCGATGATTTTAAAGATTCCCTTCTTTAAGAGCGGTTCTCCGCCTAAAAGTGTCACTTTGGAGACTCCGGAAAATTTAAGAGTTTCACAGAACTCCAGGCAATAATCGATGGATAATTCATCCCGGCTTTGTTTTCCGGATCCAATATAACAAAAAATGCAACGATTATTGCAGATATTCGTTATATTCCATTGAATCTGCAAAGGATAAACGGATGAAATTAAAAAGTCTTGTTCGCCGACCATCTTTTCATTAACTGGGACAATCCGTCCAGTCCTTTGCGGTATTTTGAATTTGTGAATTGTATAAAACTGTTTTGCTGAAAGAAAATAGATGCCGGTCCGCATCCTTCTGGAGTTGCGTCAATTGTTCCTCGCTCAAAACAATACCTTTCGCTTTTAAGGCGCTCTGAGGATCTTTCAGTAATTCCAGTACAAAATTTTTGTTTGAAAGTAAAGATTTTAGTTCAGAATTCATGTTTTATACGCCTCCTTAATTTTACATAATTATTCGCCAATAATTTTTAAATTTCCTTTTTTATTCTAAACAATATTTTATGGTTATTAAAATTCGCATTAGTCCCTAACCGTCCGGCCACATTTTATTTCCCGGTTCAAACCAGCGAGCTATTTTGTCAAATTCCTTCGTAAATAGGAAAATTCAGATAAAATCAGGCAAATAAGTTTCTGGACACCCAAGATCTTGGGTTATATAATAAGATAAAATACAATATCTAGTGATAAATAGCGTTGGCTTGAAAAAGGAGGATTTAAAATTGAACTGCCCGTTTTGCGGCCATCCCGATAGTAAAGTAATCGACTCACGGGCTTCCGATGAGATGAACGCGATCAGGAGGCGGCGGGAGTGTTTGATTTGTCAAAAACGTTTTACAACCTATGAACGGATTGAGGAAGCGCCCTTGATTGTCATTAAAAAAGATGGCCGGCGCGAGCCGTTCGATCGTCAAAAGGTCTTAAACGGTCTCTTAAAAGCATGCGAAAAAAGACCGGTTGCATTTGCAACCCTGGAAAAATCGGTGGATACCATTGAGCGGGAATTGCGTAATCGGATGGATCAAGAGATAAAGAGTGCCATAATTGGAGAATTGGTGATGGAGGGCCTCAAGGAGATTGATGATGTCGCTTATGTACGTTTTGCTTCCGTTTACAGGCAATTTAAAGACTTGGCCATATTTATGCAGGAACTGCAAGATTTATTAGGTCAGCGTCAAAAAAAATAAACGGAGGAGAAATAAAGATGGCCAATAATGTAATTGAAGTCGAGGAATTCAACCGGCAAGAAGAATCGAAGCTGATTAACCTAATCAACCGGAACCCCGATAAATTGTTCCGTTCAATTCGTAAACGGGATGGGCGGATTGTCGAATTTAACCGGGATAAAATCGCCGCGGCGATTTTTAAAGCGGCTAAGGCGGTAGGTGGAGAAGATCGGCAACTAGCTGACGAATTAGGCGAAATCGTGGTTCAATATCTTTCGAAAAAATTGGGTTCCGGAATTCCTTCGGTTGAGGAAGTTCAAGACGCGGTTGAAAAAGTTTTAATCGAGACCGGCCATGCCAAAACGGCCAAAGCGTATATTCTTTACCGGGACCGGCGCACCCGCCTCCGGGACTCGAAATCGGAGTTGATGGATATCGTTCAGGATATCCTGGTCGAAACCAACCGGGAGAATGCTAACGTCAGTAACTCTCCCTCGGCCAAAATGCTGCAGATTGCTTCCGCGGCAAGTAAGAAATATTATTTATCCCGGTTAATCCCGGATGAGATGTCGCAGGCGCATATTGAAGGAGATTTTCACGTTCATGATTTGGACTTTTACGGCAAAACTCTTACCTGCATCCAAATTCCTTTGAGCCGTTTATTGGCGAATGGTTTTTGTAACGGGCATGGTTTTATCAGGCCTCCGAAAAGACCAACTTCAGCAACGGCTTTGGCGGCAATCATTTTGCAAAGCTCTCAAAATGATATGCATGGTGGTCAATCGTTTGCCGCCTTCGACCGTGATCTGGCCCCTTATGTGGCCGGTGCTTCGGAGGAGGAAGTATATCAAGCCATGGAGGCATTAATATATAATCTGAACTCAATGCACAGCCGAGCCGGGGCTCAAGTGCCCTTTTCCAGCCTTAATATCGGTTGTGAGACTTCCGCTGAAGCCCGGATAATCACCAAATGTTTGCTGCTTGCTTATGAAAAGGGCCTGGGGAAGGGTGAAACTCCTATTTTCCCCAATATTATCTTTAGATTGAAAAAAGGCATTAATTTTGAATCCCAGGACCCAAATTTCGACTTGTTTAAATTAGCGATGCGGGTTTCGGCAACCCGTTTAAATCCTACTTTTTCCTTTATGGATTCATCTTTTAACAAAAAATACGGTGCCGAAGTTGCTTATATGGGCTGCCGGACCAGAGTTATCGCTAACCGGCACGGGGCCGAGGTAACCGATGGCAGGGGAAACCTTTCGTTTACCACGATCAACCTTCCCCGGATTACCCTTAAAGCCAATGGCGATTTGGAAATCTTTTTTGAGGAACTGGAACGGATTATGAACCTGGCGGCCAGGCAGTTATATCATCGTTACCGGATTCAAGCCCGTCTTAAAGTAAAAGATATGCCTTTTTTAATGGGACAGGGGTTATATTTGGATTCCGAAAAGCTGCGGCCGGAGAATATCATCGCTTCGGTTATCAAACACGGGACTTTATCGATTGGGTTTATCGGGTTGGCGGAAGCTTTGGTCGCTTTAACCGGTAAACACCACGGCCAGGATGTAAAAGCCCAGCGTTTGGGATTGGAAATCGTCAATTTCATGCGAAAAACCGTGGATGGTTTTGCCGAGGAATATGATTTGAACTTTACTTTATTGGCTACTCCGGCCGAGGGATTGGCGGGACGTTTTGTGGGTATTGACCGGCGCCGTTTCGGAATAATTGCCGGAGTAACCGATAAAGATTATTATACTAACAGTTTTCATGTTCCGGTGAATTTTGAAATCACTTCCTATGATAAAATCACTATCGAAGGGTTTTACCATGAATTGACCAATGCCGGTCATATCAGTTATGTTGAACTAAAATCCCCACCAATCGACAATCTTGAAGCCTATGAACGGATTATCCGGCATATGGCGGCTTCCAACATGGGTTATGCCGGAATAAACTTTCCGGTCGATGAATGTTTGAATTGTTTTTTCCGGGGGATTATCGCCAGCGAGTGTCCCGCGTGCGGTTCCACCAGTATTCGCCGGATCCGCCGGATTACCGGTTATTTATCAACGGTAGACCGGTTTAACGACGCAAAACAAGCCGAGTTACGGGAACGGGTAAATCATGAAACATATTAAGGCAAGAATTGCCGGGGTGGTTACCGAAAGCGTGGTAGATGGACCCGGAGTTAGGGCGGTGGTTTTTTTTCAGGGTTGTAATCGCGTCTGTCCCGGCTGTCATAATCCGGAAACTTGGGATATTAATGGAGGACAAGAAGTATCACTAGTTGAATTAATACCGATGTTGAAATTAAATCCGCTTGTTAACGGAATTACCTTTAGCGGCGGCGAACCGTTTCTCCAGGCGTATCCAGCGGCCGTTCTCGGGGGAATTCTAAAGGAGATGGGACTTACTCTTTGGGTGTATACCGGGTTTACTTGGGAAGACTTGCTGGTAAATTTCGAAAAACCGGGGTTTAAGGAGTTGCTGAGAATTGCCGATATAGTAATTGACGGGCCTTTTATTAAGGAACTCAAAAGTACGGATAATTCTTTTAAAGGATCGCATAACCAGCGAATAATTAACGCCAAGACCAGTTTAATGGAGGGACGGGTAGTTATAGTTGACAGTGTACTCTGACTACTGAATATTTTAAATATGGGTTGGTACTGTGAAAATCAAAACGAACAAAGGATTTACCGTTGTCACGAATTAAACGGATCCGGAGTTATTCAGGCTTTTTCCACTAAAATGTATGGAAATTTGGCGCTTCATACCGGGGATGATCCCCGGATGGTTATTCAAAGACGCCGGAGGTTTTTAGAAGCTACCGGTTTGAGTTTAAACAATTTAGTCGCCGGAGTTCAAACTCATGGAGTTAATGTACAAGTTGTTACCAGGAATTTATCGGGATTGGGAGCTTATGATTACGATACGGCCATACCTGATACCGATGCGTTAATCACCGGATATTTTGATATTATTCTTTCCGTCTTTACCGCTGATTGCGTGCCGATTTTTATTTATGACCCGGTGACTCCGGCGATTGGTTTAGTTCATGCCGGTTGGCGCGGAACTTTACAACAGATCGTCGCTGCAACTATCGCTAAAATGAAAACGGTTTTTAATACCGAGCCGGCCCGGTGCAAGGTGGCTATTGGTCCGGCAATCGGAGTCGAATGCTTTACCGTGGACGAAAAAGTAGCTGCCCAATTTGCCTCGATCTTTCCCGGGGCGGTACGGACTCGTCGGCAAGATTATCAGGTTGATTTAGTTGAATTCAACATCTGGTTGCTTACGGCTTCCGGGGTCAGGACGGAGTCGATTATTAACTCCGGTTTATGTACCGGTTGTTTACGGGATCGATTTTACTCCTACCGGGCTGAATATGGCACCACCGGGCGAATGATGGGAATTATATCCTTGCAAAAACCAAATTCAACCGAATTTCGAAAAGAAGAGGTTTCTGTTGAGTGACGACTAATTATTCCATTAAAAGAATCAATCGGATCCGGGTTCGTGGTTTTTTTCGAAAGGCCGGTTTAGTATTACTGGTAATAGTGATTATTGAATCAGGCATATTATTATTTAGCAGTTTAAATGTCAAAACGGTAATCGCCAAATGGAATCGGATTGAAAAGGGTTATTGGACCGACGCCTTATTTTTAAGAAAAGAAACATTAATTAAAGCACCCTTGGACGGTAATATGATGATTGAGACCGAAGCGGGCGCACGGGTCTCGCGAGGAGAATTGCTATTATATATTGCCAACGATCAGCCGGTGAACACTTCCGAGCTCAATATCAAAGCCAGGATGGAACTGGAATCGTTAATCAGGGAGGAGCAATCTTCCAGGGTTGAACTGGAAAGGATTAACACCGAGATTAATGAGATATTAAAATTGCCAAAGAGAACTAAAAAATCAAAAGCTTCAATCAAAGTGCTCGCGGAACTTCGGGATGAAAAAACACGGGAGAACGGTATACTGAGGAAAACCCATCTTAAACTGGTTGAATTGCAGCATAAAATTAAAGATCAACTTGGCCAGCAAGCATTAATTATGTCATCGCAACCGGGCTATGTATATTATCAATATGATGGTTTTGAAGATAAGATGCCTATGCAAGATTTTAAGGCGCTAAAGGAAGAGGATCTCCGCCATAATTATGAATTGAAAACTTCCGGGAAAAAGGTTAGAGCCGGTCAAATTATCGGCAAAATAATTGATCCTTTTCAACAACTGGTGGTAATCGGCGTCGATATCAATAAAACCGGATTGCCGGAACCGGGTGAAATTTGGTGGTTTAAAACCGGCGGCGGTTTACAAGAAGTTAAAGTAATGGGTTCAAATCGGATTTCGGAAAATCGGGCGATGGTGGTATTGGAAGATTTAGTTGTAAATCCGGAGTTTTTGCCAAACCGTCATGGGAGAATCTATATAATTTACCGGCGGGTGAGTGGGATTACCATACCACGCCGGGCTATTTTCAAGAATGAAGGTGTCGACAAAGTTAAAATACTAAAAGGAAATGGTTTTGAACTAAAAAAGGTGCGTATCATTGAAGACGATGATAATAATGCCATTATCGACGGTATCGAGTTTGGCGCAACCATCATCTCGCGATAGGGGGTTGGTATCTCGTTTTGAAAAAAATTTTTGTACTGGATACCAGTGTTTTGGTGCATGATCCCCAAGCTTTAAATGCTTTTCAAGATAATGACATTGTGATCCCAATCGCTGTTGTTGAAGAGATTGACGGGCACAAAAAAAGACAGGATGAAGTAGGACGAAACGCCAGATGGGTGTCGGCTTTTTTGGATAAATTACGGGTAATCGGCCATCTCGATTCCGGGGTAAGTTTGGGGGAGTCGCGGGGTACCCTGCGGGTGGAATTAAACCACCAGGAAATCGATAAACTACCCCCCACTCTGGATCGTAATAAGGTTGATAACCGGATTATCGCGGTTGCATTAGCTTTAAAACAAGGTTCACCCTTTCCGGTGGTATTGGTTTCCAAGGATATTAATAT
>JBJKPO010000022.1:0-1883 GCA_046706235.1 Bacillota bacterium
GTAATAACTCCTTCAATCAGTTCGGTCGCTTTTTGATCGCGTTTAATTTTAACATCATAATTCGGAAAATTTAAAATATTTACCGACTTAAGATTGGCGTCAATCTCTCGGAATTCATTTTTATCCACTAATAATTCCAAACGTTCCCTGGCATTGATTCGGAAATGGAAATTACATTTGGGACAAACTTTTAAGTTCTTCTCCAAATCTTTATGGTAAGTAATCTGGGAACAACGATTACACTTTACCCAAAGTCCATCCGGAATTTCTTTTTTTTCAATCGTATCAACTTGACCCGGAAGTACTCCGGAGGGTTTAACGGTTATATACTTGGGTTTCGTTTTAAATAAATCTTTTAGGGCCATTCTTACACCTCATAAACTAAAATAATTAATCGTTATTTAAAACAATATAATTAGTTTTTTCCTGAATCCGGCAAATAACTTTTAAAATCAATAAATACGTATTACAAATTCTCGTTGTTGCTAAAAATTCCTGCCAAACGATCCATGTATATCAATAATGATTCTTAATCATTAAAACTTTGTAATGCGTTATTGATAACTTCGTTTGCTTCTTCAATCTCTAAATCCGATACCATTACCTCGATATTTTGCGCATCATTTGTTACATTTAAACCTTTAAGTTTAACTAAAATTCCTTCAAGCTCCAATAGTTCTTTTAAAATTAACGCCACTTTTCGATTAGGGGCTATATATACTACTACCCACATCCATATTACCCCTTTACTATTAACAATCATGATATTTACTTTGATCCCTAAAAAAAGAAGGCCACAAGACCTTCAACCATTGACCGGAATTCAATGGACTATAAACCGGAATGCACTTTCTCCTAAAAAGGCGTCAGGATTGCAAAGTTTATTTTAGACTTTATCAGTTATCAGGATAATAATATTATAACAATATTATAAGTTTTTTAATCACGCTTTACCATTACATCCCAGCACATTAACTAATTTATGCCGGACGACTTCTTTAATTGCCTCCCGGGCCGGCCCCAGATATTGCCTGGGATCAAAATCACCCGGTTTTTCCCCGAAATGCTTTCGGATTGATGCGGTTAAAGCTAATCTTAAATCAGAATCAATGTTAATCTTACAGACCGCCATTGAAGCGGCTTTCCTGAGCATCTCCTCCGGGACTCCTTTAGCGCCCGGCATTTGGCCGCCATATTTATTAATAATCTCGACATATTCGGGTATAACCGAAGAAGCTCCATGTAATACAATCGGAAATCCCGGCAAACGTTTTTGAATATCTTCTAAAATATCGAACCGTAATTTGGCTTCTCCTTTAAATTTATAAGCTCCATGGCTGGTTCCAATGGCGATGGCTAGAGAGTCAACCCCGGTGCTTTTTACGAACTCTTCAACTTGATTGGGGTCGGTAAAGGAAGCGTCTTTTTCGGACACATTTACCGCATCCTCAATACCGGCCAACTTACCCAATTCGCCTTCCACGACAACTCCTTTGGCATGAGCATAATCAACCACTTGTTTGGTAAGTTTGATATTTTCCGCAAACGGATGTTTTGAACCGTCAATCATGACTGAGGTAAAACCGCCATCGATACATTGTTTGCAAATTTCAAAATCATCACCGTGATCAAGATGGACGCAGATCGGCAAACCGGTATCTTCAAGAGCGGCTTCAATTAATTTCATTAAATAAACATGTTTGGCATACTTACGCGCTCCCGCGGATACTTGCAAAATCAAGGGGGCGCGTTCTTCCTTGGCGGCTTCGGTAATGCCCTGGACAATCTCCATATTGTTGACATTAAACGCGCCGATGGCGTAACCGCCTTCATAGGCCCTTTTGAACATTTCTTTCGATGTAACTAACGGCATGGCTCCCACT
>JBJKPO010000023.1:0-11062 GCA_046706235.1 Bacillota bacterium
GATTGATTTACCGAAAGGGACAGTTTCCGGGTTGGTCCAAGTTTCGGAGATTTTCAAGGATATTCCCGGTATTGCCGTTGTTAAACTAAGCGACCGGGATGTAGTACGACATGAACTGGTACAGTTAATCATACGGGCTTACGAAAGATTTCGAAAATTAAACGAGGGTGGAGGGGTCGATAATCTTGGAATTCAATGAAAATCAAGGTTTAAACCCTAAGAAAACTAAAGAATTAACTAAAGCAACCTCTGAAATGACAACTAAAATTGTTGGGGTTTTAAAGCTGCCGTCATTTCGGGAAGGCTTTTTGATCGTTTTTTGTTTTGTGATGATTATTATTTTACTACAGATAAACCTTCCTAATCCTTACGACCTTAAAGTCGGACAAGCAAGTAAAGCTGAAATCATTGCTCCCAAGGATGTAGTTGATCAAGAAGCCACTAAATTTGCTCAACAAGAGGCCGTCAACCGTGCTTTAGATAATGCCGCGAATGATTTCGACTATTATCTAATCGATAACTCAGCCGGGAAATGGGCTGCCTTTCGTTTAAACCGTTTTTTGGAGACCATGGACAAAATAAGGAAACGTTATGCTTCAACCGGAGTTATTGATGCCGCCGATCTGAGAATTTCCAAGTTTCAGTCGTTTTTTTCCGAACTACCGAATTTAAGTTTACTGCGCCGGATTGTTCTATTGCCACCTGATGAATACCAGCGGTTAAAGGAACTGGCTCATCAGATTTTACGGAATTTGGAGACTAAACAGAAGATTAACTCCGTGAATATTTTGAAAGTCAAATCGAGTTTACCGGATCTAATTAACCGGCATCAGCTTTCACCGGAACTTGGGGGCGTGCTGGAGGATCTTTTGAAAATTTCGATTCGTTCCAATACTGTTAAAAATCAAGCCCGGTTCGCTAAATTGGAAAAACAGGTTCGTTCCGAAGTGCCCAAGGTTATCCATCGCCAAGGAGAACTTTTGATTGCGAAAGATCAGATCATTACCGAAAACGATCTGGCAATGCTTGAAGACTTGCATCTAATCGTCGATCACACCAATCAAATTATTGTTTTTTTAAGCCTGGCATTTTTTGTGTTACTATTAATCGGATTAAGTTGGGTTTACACCTACCAGTTTCACTACGAACTTTTCAAGCAGGAAAGGTTATTATACCTGTTACTGCTGCTAATATTATTAGTTGTCGGTATTATTAAGGCTTTATCCTTGATTGACAACCCGGCGATTTCTTATCTGGCGCCTGTTAGTTTCGCGGCAATGTTGATTACCATCTTAATTAACTCGGAATTGGCCTTGATGATGACAATCGTTTTAAGTCTGATGGGTGGAATTATCGTTGAATATAATCTGGCATTGACCATTTTTTACTTTACCAGCGGAGTAATCGCGGTATTATCGCTCTCTCATTTTCACCGCCAGCGTGATTTGGTTCGCGCCGGTTCGATCCTGATGGTTTTAAATGCAATGACGGCGATTATGTTGAACTTGCTGTTCAGGACCAGTTTCAACTATATTGCGGTTTTTTTAGCGACGATTAACGGATTTCTTTCAGCCGTACTGGCGATTGGAACGATTCCTTTTTTAGAGCATATCTTTAAGATTACTTCCCCAATTCGATTGCTGGAGTTATCCAACCCGGGTAATCCTTTGTTACGAAGACTGCAAATTGAGGCGCCCGGAACCTATCAGCATAGTATTATGGTTGGAAATCTGGCGGAAGCGGCCGCGGAAAAGATCGGGGCTGACGCTTTATGGGCCCGGGTCGGATCATATTATCACGATATCGGTAAAATCCGGCGTCCTTATTTTTTTGTCGAAAATCAATTCGCTCAAGAAAATCCTCATGAAAAGCTTAACCCGTCCTTAAGTACGTTAATCATAACGTATCATGTAAAAGAAGGCGCCGAAATTGCTCGTGAGCATGGTTTGCCGGGGAAACTGATCGAAATCATCGAACAGCATCATGGGACCGACCTGGTGCGCTATTTTTACATGCGGGCCACTGGAAATATCCAGGGTGAAAAAGAGATTTTAAACGAAGGGGACTTTCGTTACGAAGGGCCGAAACCTCAAACCAAGGAAGCCGCCCTGGTAATGCTGGCCGACTCGGTGGAGGCGGCGGTAAGATCGCTCCCTAAACCGACTCCGTCCAAAATCGAAACCTTGATTCAGCGAATTATTCGGGAACGTTTGGATGACGGGCAATTTGATGAGTGTAATTTAACGCTCAAGGATTTAAATCAAATCAAAAATAGTTTCATTAAAATCTTGGGCGGACTGTTTCACAACCGGATTGAATATCCGGAGGTTTTTTTGAAAGAAATTGAAAGGAAAAAATTAAGTGGCGATATTAATAAATAATTTACAACAAAAAGAACCGTTTACTAAGTCCCAACTTGAAATGATTGAGACCATCGTCCAATATGGTTTGGGTTGTCATCAAAAGGAAACGGCGGAAATAAGCATAATTTTTGTGGATGATGATTATATTCAAAATTTGAACTTGGAATATCGCGGTCTCGACCAGCCTACTGATGTTTTATCCTTTGCCATCAAGGAAGAACAGCTGGGGACACCAGCTATAAACGGAACTTCCATGGATGAACTCCCCGAATTGTTGGGAGATATTTTTATTTCAGTGGAACGGGCCGTGGCCCAGGCTAAAAGTTATCATCATACCCTGGAACGCGAGCTTTGTTATCTTACAATCCACGGATTATTGCACCTCCTGGGTTTTGATCACCAGACCCCGGAAACGATAACCGAAATGCGGCAAGCGGAAGAACAAATATTGGAGAAATTTGGCATTAATAGGGTATAAGCGTCTTATACTAAATGAGGTCGCCGGGGAGGATAATTTTGCGGGCTCGAACCTTGATTGAATCTTTTAATTGCGCTTTTGACGGTGTTGTTTACGCACTAAAGACACAGCGGAATATGCGGCTTCATTTTCTGGCGACCACGGTAGTTTTATTATTATCTTTATATTTGAAACTTGATAAGTTTGAGATCATTATTCTATTCATTGCGATTGCCCTGGTAATCGTTACGGAGATGATAAATACGGCAATTGAGGCGGTAGTGGACCTGGTGACCAAGGAGATTCATCCTATCGCCGCAATCGCTAAAAATGTAGCAGCGGGAGCGGTCCTGATTTCATCGGTGCTGGCGTTGGTAGTGGGATATTTAATTCTATTCCCGAAATTTGATTTACTTTTGCCGCTGGTAATTGAGAGATTGGGCAGAACTCCGGCTTATTTAACATTGGTGGCATTTTTGTTCACTGTTGTGGTTGTTATTGTTGGAAAAACAATTACTAAAAAAGGCCGGCCCGTACAGGGAGGAATTATTAGCGGCCATACCGCGCTGGCTACCGCCGCGGCCACCGCCATTATGTTTACGACTGGTAATAGTATAATCGTGGCCTTGAGCTTTTTTTTAGCGTTTATTGTGGCTGAAAGCAGGATTGAGGCCAAAGTTCATTCTCTATATGAAGTTTTGGCCGGTGGTTTAATTGGATTTTTAGTTACTTTAATCATTTTTCAATTGTATATTTCGTAATGATAAATAAGAGGAGAATTTGATTATGGATGAGATTATGGCCCAACAACTAATCAAAGCCGCTCAAAAAGTCCGGGAAAAGGCCTACGCCCCTTATTCCGGTTTTAAAGTGGGCGCTGCCTTGCTTGGTAAATCCGGCCGGATATATACCGGTTGTAACGTTGAGAATGCTTCATACGGCGCCACGATTTGCGCGGAACGATGCGCCGTCGCTCAGGCGATTGCGGCGGGCGAAAATTCTTTTATAGCTTTGGCCGTGGTGATCGACGCTAAAAGTCCCGGACCGCCTTGTGGAATTTGCCGCCAGTTTCTAAGCGAGTTCGGGACCGGGATCCGGTTGATTTTAGCTAATATTAGCGGGGATGTAATTGAGACAACTCTGGATCAATATTTCCCAGCCCCTTTTTTATCCGGTAGCATGGATAACTAAAAAGCTGTGAATGATATTTTACCACGAAAACGAAACTGCACGTTTAAAAAAGTTCCGGAGGAAGAGGACATTGAATGGATCTTCGGTAAGCATCGAAATAGTTACTGAAGTTGATGATGTTTTACAGGAAGCCATATTACGCATTGATGAAGAGGCATTCGGTCCGGGAAGTTTAAATGAGTGGTCTTTACCTTTATTTATCCATTACGGCCGGGTTTATATCGCCCGTTGCGATGGAGAACCCATCGGGGTTGCGGAGTTGATGCGCGATTGGCAGGATCCGGAAATGGTCTATCTATATGGGTGCGCAATTACTTCCCGGTTTCGGGGAACCGGCACCGGAACTCTTTTATTGCGTTCAATTTTAACGGATTTACCGCGGGCTGGTTTCCGGCGATTGCAACTTACAGTTCATCCTCAAAATCAGGTTGCCCTGCACATTTATCAGAATATATTCGGAATGCGGCGGATTGATTTTATCAAGAATTATTATGGGCATGGTGAAGATCGCCTGTTGCTTGAATGGAATTGGAAAGATTGGCAGAGGTGAAAATAATCGAAGGTGCAGATAAATCATAAAATGTTTTTGCCCGCGGCGATCATGACGCTGGCGGTATTGTTTTTTTCTATATCACCTGAAATACACGGTGACCGGTCAATCCGGACCTTGATAGATATCGGACTTGCCGTTAACCAATCCGAAGTAATCCTGATTTTGAATGGTACCGAAACAATATTGGATCTTTCACAGTCTCCCCCACGCACTTTTTTTAACTCCGGGGATCAGGATCTGTTCTCCTGCATTGGCGAAATTATATGTATAAATGATGTTCCACTAAGCGCCGGACCGATATTGATTATCCCCGGCACTGATTTATTGAATTGGAATTTACGGAACTACCGGGGTTCTTTTTTAATCATGGCTCAAAACGGCAAATTAAACTTGATCAACCGGCTTCATTTGGATGAGTATTTGCGAGGCGTGCTTCCCAAGGAAGTGATTGCCGGATGGCCGATGGCGGTCTTAAAAGCACAGGCGATTGCCGCCCGGACTTATACATTGACATCGTTACAACGCCATAAAGAAAATTATTTCGATTTATGCCCGTGCGATCATTGCCAGGTTTACGGCGGCGCTTCAGCGGAACAACCGGGCACCAATCAGGCGGTACTGGAAACCGAAGGACAGGTGATAACCTATCAAGGGAAAATGATTGATGCCATTTATCATGCCGCTTCGGGAGGATATACCGAGGATGCGCGCAATGTATGGAACAGTGCCGAGTCTTATTTAAAACCGGTGATTGACTGGGACCAAAACTCCCCTTATACTCAATGGACCAGGATTTTCAGCTGGGCCGAGTTACAGGTTATGGCTCAGGTTGCTTACCCCCGGACCGGCAGGCTCAGCCAATTGTTTCCCGCAGCTTTCGACAAAGATTCGCGGGTAACGCGTTTAACCTTGAAGGGCGATCTCGATGAAGTCTCGTTAACCGGAGTTCAATTTCGGAGCATGACCGGTATCCCGAGTACTAATATCCAACTGGGATTAATCTACGGACCGGAACCCTATATTACCCTCTGGTGGTCCAACCCCAAATTGCTCCCATATCCGGAGGTTTTGGCCGCTCAAAACGACATCCCGGGATTGGCCGCCGAAATAATTAATCCGCCCTGGGACGAGCCGGACCCCTGGATCTGGCTCCGGGACAAGGAACCGGTCAAACTGATTGTCCGCGGTACCGGCTGGGGTCACGGCGTAGGTTTAAGCCAATGGGGCGCCAAGGGAATGGCGGACGCCGGTTTTGACGAACGCCGGATCATCGCCCATTATTATCCCGGTACGGTGATTACGAGTATTGATAAGTTATAAGGTATTCAGGAGTCAGGAGTCAGGAGTCACGAGTTAAAAATCAAAAGCTTAATAATCACAAATGCGAAATAATAAATTTAGTTTTTAATTTCTTAATCTGTAATATGTAATCTTGAATCTGTAATCTAATGAAAGCTGGAATCAAATGTTCGTTAAAGACTTCGATTACGATTTACCACAGGAATTGATTGCTCAAGTTCCCGTGGAACCAAGGCACAATTCACGGCTCATGGTCTTGGAACGGGCGAGGCAAACCGCCTCCGCTCATTTTTTTTATGAGTTGCCGCTATTTTTAAAGGCCGGGGATTTATTGGTACTGAACAATACCCGGGTCATCCCGGCACGCTTGTTTGCGACTAAGCAAGGCGGAAACGGCAAGGTGGAAGTCTTCCTATTGAAACAACTTACCGAACACTCGTGGGAATGCCTGGTCCGCCCCGGGAAAAGGGCCAAACCGGGGAGCGCCTTGATATTCGACGAAGGAGTAACCGGACGAGTAACCGGCGTGGTCGTTAACGGCTGCCGGATCGTGGAATTCCCGCCGGAATTGGACTTTAGAGACTGGCTGGCCCGGTACGGCCAAACCCCGCTACCGCCTTATATTACTCAAAGACTATCGGACCCGGAGCGTTACCAAACGGTATACGCTCAAAATGAAGGATCGGTGGCCGCTCCCACGGCCGGATTGCATTTTACCCCGGATTTGATGAACTAGATTCGCAATCAGGGTATCGAGATCGGTTTTGTAACTCTCCATGTCGGGTTGGGAACCTTCCGACCGGTTAAGACCGAAACCGTGGAAGATCACGCCATGCATCCCGAGACGTTCACGCTTCCCGAAGAGTTGGCGCAATCCATTTCCCGGACCAAACAGGCCGGAGGCCGGATTATCGCGGTGGGAACCACCGTGGTTCGAGTACTGGAGTCCCAGGCGGCTGGTCCGGGGGAAGTCCGGCCCGGAAGTGGGGCAACCGATATTTTTATTTACCCGGGTTATGATTTTAAGATCGTTGATGCATTAATCACCAATTTCCATTTGCCCAAATCCACCCTGCTGATGCTGGTTTCGGCCTTCGCGGGCCGTAAGTTCGTTTTGGAAAGTTACCGGAGGGCTATTGAAGAACGTTACCGGTTCTTCAGTTTCGGGGATGCGATGTTGATTTTGTGAGGGTGAAAAATGATAACATTATTATAATCCGATGATATTCAATGGCATGCACTTGATCTCAAAAGTTTGCGGTTTATAGCTTTGGTGATATCCAACATTAGGTAGGTGCTTTATATGACGTACTATTGTTTTTTATGTAACCAAAATCATGAGAATTCCTTTACAGAGGAACACTTTATTCCCAAGTCTATAAATGGACCCAAAAACCAATGGTTGCCAGTGTGTAAAACCAGCAATACTATATCAAATTTGATATTTGATAATGATATTAGAGATATTTTATATATGGCAAGACACCAAAAAACTAAAATTTTGAAACGTTCGGGTGAGGCGCTTTTATCCGATGGTACCGTGAAACGATATAAATTTTCTTATGATGAATCTAAGGCTTTAAACAACGGCGATGCGTTTCATTATTTTTTTGAAGTAGAGTCCAATAAAAGAATACCAAGCAAAGATGTGTACGCAATCAAATTCTTTGTCGGTTTAAATCAGATTGAAAAAGAGAAGTTCTGTAAAGGATTAGCCAAAATATCAATTGGCAGTTTAGCCTATCTTTTAAGAAATGAAGGATTTCCAGACAAAATAATTAAACAGATTTTTTCACAACCATCAATTGATTCTATACGACATTTTGCGCTCAATTTGCCTTGGTCTGGAAAGCTAATTTATCATCGTTTCTCTTTAGGATGTACTGATGTGTTATCACAACTCCAAAGTACTTGCGAGAATCAAAAAATAAGTAATCATGTAATTCAAATTTATTTACAAGAGAATAATTTAATTCATATTGAAGGGATGTTGTATAGTAAATACGGTTGGCAGATGAATCTTTCAAATACTATTTTAACTAATATTGGCAAATTGCGCCTGGAAAACCCTATTTCTGATATGTCTGCCCCAAAGGATCAACGGGATATGACTTTATCATCAGATGCTATTTGTATAATTAATCCACATTATAAGGGTAAAGCACCAATTATCCCTGAAGATTGGACTAATAGATTGGCATGACGAGCCTAACAACAGCTTTGAGAGGTAATTTGGTTACGATGGCGCTTCATCATTATTAATATGTTATACTATAATTAGAATAAGGGGAAAATAAGTAATGTATACATTTAATAAAATCTATTATAGGCTCTTAACTCTAAAGTTCATGTAAAAATGGAAAAGAAATATGTAAGAAATGCTTATAAAGTGGGATTATACAGCTAAAGAAGGGATTACCACCATGTTTTTAACCACCAAAGCGGTAGTAATCACCGACTTGCCTAATTTAGTAAGATAATATTTATAGGTTCCTTTAACTCTTTTAATCAGGCCATGAGATAATAACCGGTTAAGAATCCGTGTAATTGTGCTACTACTTTTATCCGATAGAAACTGAGCGATTGACTTATTTTGAAAGCCGTAAATGTTAAACTCACCTCTGGAAAGAATTGCGAATAATCTTTGGTCGGTTTCACTGAAAAAATTGAAACCTTTGTAATTACGGTCATCCATGGTTACGGTTTGGGTAACCTGATTAAGATTCTTGATTCCTTGACTGGGATCATCAAAAGTTGAGATGAACTCCAGATAACGACGATTGGCAGCTTTTAGCAAACCAGCGAGGGGAAACAAACTATAAACGTTTTTCTTCATGCTTGCTAACTTACGAACCGTGTTTCCATCACGCTGCTCTACCTCCCGGTAGAACTTAAACTGGGATACATCATTGACGGTAGTTTCGATGCGTAAAATGAGTCCGAACTTATCATACATTTTGATTGCAACTGCACCCATTTGGTGCTTGATTCTTGTCCCGTAAATCCGCGTGTTAAAATGATTACCCATTTCGCCCTGATAGTTTCCGTGGAGCTTTTGCCCCAAAAAGGAGGCGATATTCTCCGGTTTAACGGAGTGAATAGCCGTGCGGACTAAAGTTTCATAGATCACCTTCAAGTCGGCTTGGTTTTTAAAAACGATATCGGTTGCGTATTCCGCTTGCATAATGCTCCACCGGTAAGCTAGCGAATATTGCTTGATGAGGGGGCAGTATCTATGGGAATAAATGTCCATAACTTGATGGAGATCTTCGACTCGAATATTGTCGGATAACTCTTGGGCTTTATTGAAGTCGGATATCGTTAGAAAAGCATTATCCCGCATCTGATAACTATTCCCGTTTTTCGTAAGCTTCGTAGCCAACCAGTTATGCCCGTTCAGATAAAATTCAAGCTTGAAAGGAGCCCAAGTTGGAACACGCATAAAGCATAAGCCAAATTCTCGGTCGATAAAATAAAAGTAGTAATGAAGACATTTGCCACTATCATATTTTAGAAAAGTTTTTCCAGAAGCTTTATCGTGCCAAGGTTTATACGAGGTACACGTTTCCATCGCCGAAAATATATGAACGAGTCCCGGATGTGTACCACGTTCTCCGATGATTTCTTGAATCCGATCTTCTTTACGGAAGGCTTGAATTTTTCGGATGAATTCGATTTCCAAGTTATTCTCTTTGGCAATGAGTTCAGCATTTTCCCGGATTTGATTACGAAGCTTGGATGCAAATTCCGGATAATCAAAAATACGAATATTATTGGCTTTTAAAAAAGCAGTCATCCCTTGGTCGTAACACCATCCTGGTAATGTGCCGGCAATCAAAATCCGATCATAGCACGAGATTTCTCCTTTGATTTTGTCGCCATATCTTTCGGTAAGTAACATTTTCTTCAACTCCATGCGAATAGAATACTATTCTTATTCGGCATGAGTTATGGCTTTTTCCTTTTTGGTTCCGGCTTGTCCGGGGTAGGGAGAGATAGTGATGATTTCAATTCATCCGCAGTATGTCATGGACGAAAACAAGCAATACAAAGCTGTACTTTTATCATCGGAGGAATGGGAAAAAATTTTGGAGGAATTAGAAGAACTGGACGATATTCACGCCTATGATAGAGCCAAATTCGGACCTCAAGACACGATGCTATTCGAACAAGCAGTACGTGAGATCGAGGAAAGAGTTTGACAAAATATTATGATAACTCTTGATGAAATCAAGGAAGTTATACCACCAATATGTAGAGAGTTTAATGTCAATCAGTTAGATATCTTTGGCTCAATCGCCAGTGGTTCGGCGAAAATATCCAGTGATCTAGATTTTTTAGTGGAATTGAAAGATCCCAACCAGTCGCCAGCCAAGCATTTTTTTGGATTGCTGCACAGTCTCGAAGATACGTTGAGATATAAAGTAGATCTAGTAACAGTGAACGGCCTTAAAAATCCATATTTCAGGCATCGAGTACTAGAAGAAAGGGTACCGATTTATGAAAGATGAAATATATCATTTCCTTCAGGAATATTTTAACTCATGGATATGATAGCGTTGATGACCGAATCGTTTGGGGAATTATAGAAGAAGATCTAGAACGTATGCTGAAAGATGTTAACGCTCTTCTTCCATAGTAATGTGAAAAGGCTGACGTAGAATTTTATGGGTGGTATCCGAATGACACAAGTGTATCAGTTACAAAATGTACCAACGGTGGACGAATATATACAGGGACTGACAGCTATACGCCCACAGATGAATGAAGCTCAAATACGATTGTTGCAATCACAGTATTGTATTGTAGATCGTACCGCGACCGCCAGGCAATTGGCTGAATTAGCCGGTATTGAGGGTGGCTATAGTGTAGTAAACTCACTTTATGGTAAATTAGGACATATTTTTTGTAACCAACTGGGCATCGAGCCTGAGTTACGACCTGATTTCACACATCGTTGGTGGTCTGTTTGGTCTAGAGGTTGGCAAACTCCCGACGGTTTTGTCTGGCAAATGCTATCTGAGGTAGCAGAGGCATTGGAGCGTCTTGGCTGGGTAGTTTCGAATACCTTTATTTCTTCAGGCGAAGTGTTAAATCCTCAGATTCTTATTGAGGGAACTACTCATCAGATATCGGTTAATGCTTATGAACGCAATACGGAGGCTCGTAGACGATGTATTGAGTATTATGGTACTAATT
>JBJKPO010000024.1:0-4646 GCA_046706235.1 Bacillota bacterium
GGTTCAATCTGGTGCTGGAGGCGGTCGTTCAACCCGGCGATGCCGTAATTTGCGAGAACCCAACCCATAATACCGCGCTTAAAATTATGAAGTTACATGGTTTGCAAATTACCGGCATCCCTATGACCGATAAGGGGATCGACCCAATCATCCTGGAAGAAACACTCTCCCGGAATCGGTTCAAGCTAGGATATCTAATCCCTTCCTACCATAATCCCACCGGGTTAGTAATGCCCCTGGAGAAACGGCTCGCGATTTTTGAAAGCTTCACCCGTCACCGGATCCCCCTGATTGAAGACGGGTTTAACGAGGAGCTTAAATTCAGCGGTTCTCATGTTGCCCCGCTGGCGGCCCTTTCCGGGACCGGGAACAATATCGTCTATCTGGGCAGCTTTTCAAAAATTCTATTTCCAGGAATCCGGGTAGGGTGGATTATGGGCGATAGTAACTTGATTTCCAACCTGGAAAGCCTGAAACGCGGTAAAAATATTCACACCTCAACCCTGGATCAGGCGCTTTTGTTTGAATATCTGAACAGCGGTGAGTTTGAAAAATATTTACGAAAAGTGCGTAAAGTATACAAAGAACGGCATGAAACCGCGCTCGAACTGGCGAAAAAATACATCTCCTGCCGGAGAATATGGGGGGAAGGCGGACTTCATATCTTTATCGAATTGGATGGAATCAACGCCCGTGAATTGTTGAACGCATGTTATCAAAAGGGAGTATTATTCCTGCCGGGAGATGTTTTTTATACCGATAATTCAGGAACAAATACATTCCGGTTGGGAATTTCCCGGGTCAGTTCCGCGGCGATGGAGGAAGGGTTTAAAATAATCGGCGACGCCATCCGCTCGCTGACCACCAATTAACAACCCTTAATTCTAACATTTTCAGCACTAATGATGGATTTGATTGTCTGTAATCGTGTTAATCCTGTAAATCCCGTCTAAAAAAGAACTTGATAGTCAATAAATTATAACCGGTTACTTTTTTGATCATTTTCAAACTCTGCGCCTCTGCGCCTCTGCGTCTCCGCGCGAGAATAAGGTCTTAGTCCTTGTTTTGTTTAAAATATTTCGACTAAGGAGTTGAATATCATGACTATTTTTAACAAATCGGTAAAGTTGGATAATGTCTGTTACGATATCCGGGGGCCGGTCCTGGATGAGGCCAAACGGATGGAAGACCAGGGCCAGCGGGTATTGAAACTGAATATCGGAAACCCGGCCCCTTTCGGCTTTAATGCTCCGGATGAAATCATCCAGGATGTAATTCTTAACTTGCGGTCGGCTCAAGGGTATACCGACTCCAAAGGGATCTTTTCCGCCCGGAAGGCAATTATGCAAAATTGCCAGGAAAAAGGAATCCCGGGCGTGGGCATTGAAGACATCTACATCGGCAACGGCGTCAGTGAATTGATTGTAATGGCGATGCAGGGTTTGTTAAATTCGGGCGACGAGATCCTCATTCCGGCTCCCGACTATCCCTTATGGACGGCGGCGGTCAATTTATCCGGCGGCAAGGCGGTCCATTATCTTTGTGATGAACTCTCCGATTGGTATCCGGATATTGAGGACATCAAACGTAAAATCACTCCTAATACCAAGGGAATTGTAGTTATCAACCCCAACAATCCCACCGGTTCGGTTTACCCGGAGCCCATTTTACGCCAAATCGTGGCTCTGGCCGCCGGACACGGAATCATTGTATTCGCGGATGAAATCTACGATAAAATCCTCTACGAGGATACCAAGCATACTTCGCTGGCGACATTATCCGATGATGTCCTTTTCATCACCATGAACGGACTTTCCAAATCCCACCGGATCGCCGGTTTCAGGGCGGGGTGGATGATCATCAGCGGCAAAAAACAAATCGCCCAGGATTATATCGCCGGATTGACCATGCTTTCCTCGATGCGGTTGTGCAGTAATGTTCCGGCCCAATATGCCATCCAGACAGCTTTAGGTGGGTATCAAAGCATCAAAGATCTAACCAAGCCCGGTGGCCGGTTGAGGCAGCAACGGGACTTGGCCTACCGGAGAATAAATGAAATCTCCGGGTTATCCAGCACCAAACCTCAAGGCGCTTTTTATCTTTTCCCCAAAATCGACGCCAAACGGTTCAATATTACCGACGATGTGCAATTTATTCTGGATTTGCTGATACAACAACAAGTATTATTGGTGCAGGGCAGCGGCTTTAATTGGCCGCATCCCGACCATTTCCGGATTGTCTTGTTGCCGGAGGCGGATGTGTTAAGCGAGGCTTTCGATGCCATTGAACGGTTTCTTGAGGATTACCGGCAGAAGGGGCGCTAACGCTTGATGGGGAATTTTTTCGGTTTCGACATTTACGATAATTTGGTATAATAAAAGAAGCAGTTTAAAGATAAAGGAGAAGTATTTATGCTGTTACCGAAAGATCAAAATGAAAAATATACCTATAAAGATTATTTATCCTGGCCGGATGAAGAACGATGCGAGCTAATTGATGGAGTTCCCTATCTGCTAGCGTCACCCACATGGCAACATCAAGTAATTTCAAGAGAACTTTTGATTCAATTCGGTAATTATCTTCAAAATAAGCCGTGTCAAGTATTTGCCGCACCCTTTGATCTGCGATTACCGGATGCCGAAGAACAGGATGAAGATGTAACCAATGTTTTACAGCCGGATCTTCTGGTTGTATGTGAGCAATCACGGCTAAAAGGAACGGGATACTATGGAACACCTACGCTGATCATCGAAATTGTTTCACCATCATCCGGCAAGGTTGATAAATTATCGAAATTTAACAAATACGAGAAAGCCGGCGTTCGGGAATATTGGATAATCGAACCCGAAGAAAAGATAGTAAGCGTATTTGTCCGTCAGGATAATAAAAGGTACGGCAGACCCGAGATTTATGCCGAAGAAGATCATATCCGGGTGAATGTTTTTCCGGATTTGACAATCGAGCTAAAATCAGTATTTGCTTATTAAATAAATCCACAAATACCCCTAAATCCAATCACTTACTGATTCAAACAAATCTTCTTTTTCCTATTGTATTTTTTGCTAATTAAGATTAAAGAGTAAAAATAGCAAATAATCCGGGGACTTTTATTTTTCCCTTTTACCCTTTACTCTTTACCCTTTGCTGTTTTTTTTACCGTGACCAGTCCGTCTTTCGCAAGCTGCTTAATGGTTTCATCACTTAAGGAATCAATCAAATCGTCCATATCGGCATTCACCGTTCCGGTCGTCTCCGCCGTGGCCAGCCAAATAGTCTTATTATCCGGCGTGGTGATTGTCAATTTAAAGGTAACTACTGGTTTTGAGGCATAGTGACCCTGACTATAAAATGTTATCCGCGTATGAATGGTTGGGTGTCCAGAATGGTGAACATGCCCGGTTTTGAAAGCTTCTCCGGGAATGTATTCCTTGTCCTCGCGAAAATCGGTCTGGGAAATCTCAAGTATTTCATCGACCTGACTTTGTACCAGCAGGTCTTTTTTTTCAGTATCGCTATAAGTCCGGGTTGGAAAAAACAGGTCCGTCTGGGGAACCGCTTCTACCGTGGTATATTTCGCAAATTTATCGGCAAATGCCTTTTCAATCTTCCTGTCTTTGAACAACCCCATATCTTTGGTCGAAATTAATATTTTATTTATGGTTAAGTTTTGAAAGTCAGGATCCTTGAACGATTCAATCGCCGTTTTGGCGTTTACATTACAACCCGAGATAAAAATAGCCAGTCCGAAAAATATGCCCAAACGGATGAATGTTTTCATTTTGTCCTCCTCCTTGTTTAAACCTCGATCCGGCAAGTACATTTAAATTTTCTTGAAATACAAAGAAAAATTTGCCGGATTCAGGTTAAATCAACGGCTTCCGCGGAAACATCATAATACCTAACCCGGACAAAGCCGGAACCAACAAGGATCCTGTCGTTCATCAAAAGATTTCTTTTCCAATAAAAGCTCGTGCTTTTAAAGCACACGAATTGGACGGGTTAGGGACTAATCATTACCGGGATAAAAAGGCGATTGATGCTTGCCCATGATTGGTTGAAATAAAAGATATTTCCTTATTATGAACGAGTTGGAGTCGATATAGTTTCGAAAACATTCATGGTATATATTAACATTTTACCTTTGCAGCTTCTCTCATACATATCTTCTTCATACGTTGGATTTTATTTTTACCCTTTACTCTTTACTCTTTCTTTTTTCACCACAATCCTAAACCGTCTACCATAATAGACCACCATCGATCCCAGCAATAAAATTCCGAACGCAATCAACAACTGTTCTCCGGACAGAATAATCCGGTTGATTGGATTGAAGCCTTTACTTACGATTACCGTCCCGGTTAACGGCGCAAAAACCGCCTTTAACGGACTCATTAACAGCCAGGTATATACGGCCGCCAAAGAACCATGAATAAACCGGGCAATAATGTACGGTCTCATCCGGATATCCGTATCGTGAATAACGCTGGCGACTTGGCCATGCACCGAAAGCCCGCTCCAGGCAATGATCCAACTGGCGATTACTACTTTATCCAGTAAAGGGACCGCCGCTTTACTTGCCGCCATGGTTCCCAGGTCGATTTCCAAAACTCCATTAAAGACAGCGTGCGCCAAGTGCGGGTCAATAC